>CALWHO010000178.1 GCA_944380405.1 uncultured Lachnospiraceae bacterium | reverse complement strand
ATGGGTATCAAGGTTACAAGAATAGCTAACGGCGTGCCAGTTGGCGGTGATTTGGAATATATAGACGAAGTTACACTTTCAAGAGCTTTGGAAGGCAGAAGAGAAATGTGAGGTGGCTTTAAATGAGTATAGCTGACGAAATTTTTAAGGCAAACTGTAAAGACATAATCGAAAATGGATATTCAACAGAAAAAGAAAAGGTTAGACCTCACTGGGAGGACGGCACAGCAGCCTATACATTAAAAAGATTTGGCGTTGTAAACAGATACGACCTCCAGAAAGAATTTCCAATACTTACACTTAGATTTACAAACTGGAAAGCTGCCATAGACGAGATACTTTGGATTTGGCAGAAAAAAAGCAATAAAATAAGTGAGCTTAACAGCCATATTTGGGACGAATGGGCAGGAGAAGACGGCACAATAGGTAAGGCTTACGGCTATCAGCTTGGTGTTAAGCATAAGTATAAAGAAGGCGAGTTTGACCAGGTGGACAGGGTATTATTTGACCTTAAAAATAACCCTTATAGCAGAAGAATTATGACAAACATATATACATTCAGCGACCTAAACGAAATGAACCTTTACCCTTGTGCTTACAGCATGACATTTAACGTAACAGACGGCAAGCTTAATGCCATATTAAACCAGAGAAGTCAGGATACTCTTATGGCTAATAACTGGAATGTGGTGCAGTATGCTGTTTTGGTGCATATGTTTGCACAGGTAAGCGGTCTTGAAGCAGGTGAGCTTGTTCACGTAATAAGCGATATGCATATTTACGATAGACACGTTGAAATGGTAAAGGAGCTTTTAAAGAGACCTTCTCTTCCTGCACCTAAGTTTACAATTAACAAAGAAATTAAAAATTTCTACGATTTTACAGTAGACGATTTTAATTTAGAAGGCTATGAGTATGGTCCAAGTTTGGGCAAAATACCTGTGGCAATATAAGGCGGTTGAATAGAAAATGATATTAATAGTTGCAGCAGACGAAAAATGGGGAATAGGCATAAAGGGCGACCTTCTTACGCCACTTCCAGAAGATATGAAGTTTTTCAGAGAAAAAACAAAAGGCTCTGTAGTTGTGTACGGCAGAAAAACCCTTGAGTCTTTCCCAAACTGTAAGCCACTTCCAAATAGAATTAACATAGTTCTTACAAATAACAAGGACTTTAAATGCGAAGGCACTACAGTTGTGCATTCCATAGAAGAGGCTTTAAAGGAATGCGAAAAATATACTGACAGAGAAGTATTTCTTATAGGTGGAGGCACTCTCTACAGAAGCATGCTTAAATACTGCAATAAGGCATATATAACAAAAATTGAAAAAACATTTGAAGAAGCAGACACATTTATATATAATTTAGATGAAATGTCTGATTGGAAGCAGACAGAAGTAAGCGACCAGAAAGAATACAAAGGCACTTATTTCAGATTTACAACTTATGAAAGAGTGTGAGGTGTTTTTACTATGATTAATGCAAGTGTAGCAATTCAGGTGCTTCCAGATGTACTTGATGACGCAGAAACAGTAAGAATTGTAGACGAGGTAATAGCCTACATAGAAAGCACAGGTCTTAAAACTTTTGTTTCACCTTTTGAAACAACAATAGAGGGCGATTATGACCAGCTTATGGAAATAGTTAAAAACTGCCAGCTTATAGCAGTTAAGGCAGGCGCTCCTGGAGTTAAGACTTATGTTAAAATTTTCTTTAACCCTAATGACGGAATACTTACCATAAATGAAAAAACAGATAAGTATTTAGAGCAGAATAGCAAATAATATTAAAAAAGCCGTATAAAGCAAAAAATGTCTTTATACGGTTTTTTTATAATAAGAAGGTGATAAATATGACAGATGTACTTAAAAAATGTGTACTTTTTAACGGTCTTAATGAAAGTGAAATAGAGGCAGTTTTAGGCTGTGTTTCTTCGCAAAAAAAGAAGTTTGATGAGGGTAATATAATATATCATCAGGGCGATATTATTGATGAAATAGGCATAGTTATAGAAGGCTCTGTAAGTGTTGTAAAAGAGGACTTTTGGGGTAACAGAAGTATAATATCAATTATTCCAAAAGGCGCTATATTTGGGGAAGTTTACGCTTCTTTTGAAACAAAGCCTATGGATAACACTGTATATGCCGCTGAAAAAAGTGAAATACTTTTTATGAATATTTCAAAAATACTTGATACATGTTCCAATAGCTGCCAGTTCCATAAAAATCTTGTTCATAACATGGTAAGGGTTTTGGCAGGCAAAAACATTATGCTTATGGAAAAAATAAGCCATATATCCAAAAAAACAACAAGAGAAAAGGTACTTTCATTTCTTTCTGCAGAAGCCAAAAAAAGCGGCAGTTCCTATTTTGAGATACCTTTTTCAAGACAGGAAATGGCAGAGTATCTTTCTGTTGACAGAAGCGCTCTTTCAAAGGAACTTGGCAAAATGCGAGATGAAAAAATAATAGATTTTGACAGAAATAATTTTAGAATATTAAAAAAATAAAGAGTTATTGACATAATACAAAAATGATGATATATTTACACCATACCCCGGAGGGGTGTTGGAGGTGTGAAATATGAAAAAGAAATACGACGTTTACGGCATGACTTGTGGTGCTTGTAGTGCTCATGTTGAAAAAAGCGTAAGCAAGGTAGATGGAGTAAGAAGCGTCAGTGTTAATCTTTTGCAAAACAGTATGCAGGTTGATTATGACGAAAATATAACTTCATCAGAAGAAATTATAAAAGCAGTTGAAAGCGGCGGATATGGTGCCAGCGAAAAAGATGCATCTGACAAAAAAGACTCATCTGAAAGCAGCAAAAACGTAGCTGCCCAAGAAATGAAAAGTATGAAAATAAGGGTTATAGTGTCATTTATATTTATGATACCACTTTTCTATATTTCAATGGGTCATATGTTTGGAGCACCTATACCGTCTGTATTATCAGGAGAAGAAAATGTAATGGTATTTGCCTTAACACAGCTTTTTCTTACTCTGCCTGTAATGTATGTAAACAGAAAATACTACGAAAACGGCTTTAAAAGCCTTTTAAACAGAAGCCCTAACATGGATAGCCTTGTAGCTGTTGGCTCTATGGCAGCGGCTGTATATAGCGTAGGAGCCATGTTTTTAATGGCATATAGCCTTGGTCATGGTGATTTACATTCTGCCCATGAAAAAATGATGTCACTTTATTTTGAGTCAGCATCAATGATACTTGCCCTTATAACTTTAGGCAAATATCTTGAAAGCCGTTCAAAGGGCAAAACAAGTGCAGCCATAGAAAAGCTCCTTAATTTGGCACCTAAAAAGGCTGTAGTTGAAAGAAACGGAAGTTACGTAGAAATAGACGCCTCAGACATAGTTGTGGGCGATATAGTTGTTATAAAGCCTGGAAACAGTATTCCTGCTGACGGCATAATAATAGACGGCAGCTCTTATGTTGACGAAAGTGCCATAACAGGAGAAAGTATACCTGTAGAAAAAAACGTAGGCGATAAGGCGGTTTGTGCCACAATAAACAAAAACGGCAGCTTTAAATTCAGAGCCGAAAAGGTCGGAGAAGATACAACGCTTGCACAGATAATTCGTCTTGTAGAAGATGCATCAGGAAGCAAAGCTCCTATAGCAAAGCTTGCCGATAAAGTTGCTGGAGTGTTTGTGCCAGTTGTAATTACAATAGCATTAGTTGCATTTATTATATGGCTTATTGTTGGTAAGGATTTAAACTTTGCAATTTCAATAGCCATAGCAGTGCTTGTAATATCATGCCCATGTGCTCTTGGTCTTGCAACACCTACGGCAATTATGGTTGGTACTGGAAAAGGCGCAGAAAACGGCATACTTATTAAAGATGCCGAAAGCCTTGAAACTGCTCATAAGGCACAAGCTGTAGTTCTCGATAAAACAGGAACAGTTACAGAAGGCAAGCCTAAAGTTACTGATATAGTTACTTATAACGGCTTTGACGAAAAATATGTGTTGAAAATGGCAATGTCTTCTGAAAAACATTCAGAACACCCTCTCTCACAGGCTGTAATGACCTATGGCGAAGAAAAAGGTATTATGGCATCAAAGACTGACTCATTTGAAGCCATAAGCGGAAAGGGCATTAAAAGCTCTCTTGATGGCCATGTTGTTTTGGCAGGCAATATTAAGTTTATGGAAGAAGAAAATGTTGATGCAGCTGTTTGCATTAGCGATGCAAGAAAGTTTGCTGAAGAAGGAAAGACTCCTCTTATATTTGCATTAGACAAAAAAATAATGGCAGTAATAGCCGTTGCAGACACAATTAAATCTGACAGCGCAGAAGCAGTAAAGGCATTTAAAGATTTGGGCATAGATGTTATAATGCTTACAGGGGATAACGAAAAAACAGCAAATGCAATAGGTAAAGAAGTAGGTATCGAAAACGTAATTGCTCAGGTTCTTCCACAGGATAAGGAAAGCCATGTAAAGGCTCTTCAGGAGCAGGGTAAAAAGGTTATAATGATAGGTGACGGTATAAACGACGCACCAGCTCTTGCAAGAGCAGATGTTGGTATAGCCATAGGAGCAGGTACTGACGTGGCAATAGAAAGCGCAGATATTGTTTTAATTAAAAACAGCCTTATGGATGCGGTGGCAGCTGTAGAATTAAGTAAGGCAACAATTAAAAACATAAAAGAAAATCTTTTCTGGGCATTTTTCTATAACGTAATAGGTATTCCTATTGCAGCAGGTGTTTTTTACCCAATATTTGGCTTAAAGCTTAACCCAATGATTGCAGCAGCCGCCATGAGCTGCAGCTCAATATTTGTTGTTTCAAATGCTTTAAGACTTAGAAATTTCAAGCCAAAGCATAGGGCAGAGGCAGTATGCACTACAAATTGCCCTGTAAATATAAATTCAGAAAATAACGAAAAGAAAGAGGTAATGGATATGACAAAGAAAACTATTATGATTGAAGGCATGATGTGCACACATTGTACAGGCAGAGTTGAAAAGGCACTTAACGAAATGGACGGAGTAGAAGCAAATGTAAGCCTTGACGATAAATGCGCTTATGTTACACTTTCAAAAGACGTAACAGACGAGGCTCTTACAAAGACAGTTTTAGATGCTGGATACGAAGTTAAGGAGATTAAATAATGAGGGCAGACAAAGCCAAGGTTTCAAGGCTTTTGAAAACAGCCAGAGGTCAAATTGACGGCATACTTAAAATGATTGAGGAAGACAGATACTGCATTGATATTTCAAATCAGGTTCTGGCAGCAGAGGCTATGCTTAAAAAAGCCAACAGAGAGATTATAAAAGGTCATATGGAAGGCTGCATAAAAGAAGCCCTTGAAAGTGATGACGGTGATGAGAAAATAGAGGAATTTTTACAGACTCTTGATAAACTTATGAAATAAGGAATTAAAAAATGAAAGACAAATATACATTTAACGACTTTGTGGACATAATGAAGCGCTTAAGAAGCGAAAACGGCTGTCCATGGGATAAGGTACAGACACATCAGTCTTTAAGACAGTGCATGATAGAGGAAGCTTATGAGGCTGTAGAAGCCATAAATAATAACGACATGGATAACCTTTGCGAAGAACTGGGTGATGTGCTTATGCAGGTGGTGTTCCATGCCCAGATAGAGGCTGAAAAAGGCGGATTTACTATTGACGATGTTATAGACGGCATAAGTAAAAAAATGATAATCCGCCACAGCCATATATTTGGCACAGATAAAGCCGAAACACCAGAAGATGTTCTTGAAACTTGGGAGAAAAACAAGAAGAAAGAAAAAGGTTTTGAAAGCTATACTGATATGATGCGAAGCGTGCCTAAAGCCCTTCCAGCCCTTACGAGAGCTTATAAAGTGCAGAAAAAGGCAAAAGATGCCGGTATGGACATAAAGGACATTAACGAGGCTTTAGATAAGCTTAAGGAAGAAGTAAACGAGTTTTCACAGGAAGTGGGACAAAATAAATACCGTGCTGATGAAGAATTTGGGGATATTTTGTTTGCGGCAGTTAATATTTCAAGATTTTTAGGTATAAATCCTGAGTTTTCCTTGACAAATTCATCAGAAAAGTTTATAAATAGATTTGAATATATTGAGAAGTACGCCCATGCGGCAGGAAAGGATATAAAAAGTCTTACTGCTAAGGAGCTTGATATGCTTTGGGAAAGTGCGAAAAACTTTTCAAATTTTAAGGAGGATTAATAAATGAATAAATCAGATTTAATTGCTGCAATGGTAGAAAAAGCAGAAATTACAAAGAAAGACGCAGAAAAGGCTTTAAAAGCATTTGAAGAAGCTGTAACAGAAGAACTCAAAAAAGGCGGCAAGGTTCAGCTTGTAGGCTTTGGTACATTTGAAGTATCAGAAAGAGCTGAAAGAGTAGGCAGAAACCCACAGACAGGCGAAGATATGATTATCGCTGCTTCTAAAGCACCTAAATTTAAAGCAGGTAAGGCTTTAAAGGACGCTGTAAACGAATAATTTTAAATTTTAGACCTGCACTTTCTTTGGTGCAGGTTATTTTTTTATATTCAGGAGGTTTTTATGAGACTTGATAAATTTCTTAAAGTTTCAAGAATTATAAAAAGACGTACTATAGCAAATGAAGCCTGTGATGCAGGCAGGGTTACAGTAAACGGAAAGGTTGCAAAGGCTTCCGTTGATGTAAAGGTAGGAGACGAAATAGAAATTAAGTTTGGCACAAACACTACAAGAATAAGAGTACTTAATATTGTGGATAGCACTAAAAAAGAAGATGCTGCAAATATGTATGAAAGCTTTTGATGTATGAAATATCTGTTTTCGATTTTTTTAATAATAATTATATATTTAGCCAAAAATAAAAGCGTTATAAAGCCTGTAAGGTACGCATCTTTTGTTATATCTGTAGCTGTGTTTATACTGGCTATAGTGGCTATGTTTTTGGCAGCATGGATATTTTTTAATTATAAAAGCTATGTTAAATCTGTTATAATGGCTGTACTTGGTATAGCAGTAACAGTGTATGTATATTTTGAAATAAAGGAAATATTGAAAAAATAAATTTAAAAGAGGTTAAAGCCTCTTTTATTTTTTTGCCATAAATAAATTTTAAGTAATTACACTTAAATATTTTGAATAGTATTTAATAAATAACTAAAAAAGGAGTGTTTTTATGGCAGAAGAAAAGAGAAATTCATATAAGCACAGAATTATAATTGATGAAAGGGAAGAAATAACAATAACAGGCGTAGGTAATGTTTTGTCATTTGATGATGAAACAATAGTCTGTGAAACCGAAATGGGCATAGTTGTTGTGAAAGGAAACGATATACATATAGAGCGCCTTGACCCAGAGGCAGGGATACTTTCTGCAAGAGGAAATGCACAAAGCGTAGAATACACCGAAGAAGGAATATTTGACCAAAAGGGCGGTATTTTAAGAAGAATATTTAGGTAGGTGGCGTTTTGAATGATTATACTTGCAGTTGACAGGCAGGCAGAAATATTTATTCTGTCTTTATTAATGGGAGTGTGCGGAGGCTTTTTTTATGACTGTATAAATATATTGCGCCTTATAATTCCTCATAAAAAAATAATATCTTCATTGGAAGACGGCATTTACTGGATTATATGTATATATGGCGTTTTTAATATAATGCTTAATAATAACAGCGGTGAAATACGCCTTTTTTCAGTTATGGCATTTTTTGGTGCACTTATTTTATACAATGCAACCATAAGCAAAGTAATAATGTCTGTATCTGAAAAAATAGTAAATATAATTAAATTTATAGTAAGGCTATTTTTGGAGATAATATTAACTCCTTTTAGGCTTTTGTGGATTATTTTCAAAAGACCTGTAAAATTTGTGAATAATAATATTAAAAAAACAAGAGCAAGACTATTGATTTTAATAAAAAAATATGTGAAAATATATGTTATCACATTAAGAGAAAGACTTAGGCTGATTTTAAAATAAAGTGTTTTGGGCAGGTAATGCACATGAGAAAAAAGAAAGAAAAAAAAGAAAAATCATTTACATTTAAGGTAGTAGGTATATTTATGGTTATATTTACTGTGGCTGTATGCGTAGTTTGTTATAACCAAAGTCAGACACTTGAAGACCTTAAAAAAGAAGCCGTTGCCCTTGAAAGCCAGATAGAGGAACAGAAAAAAGAAAAGCTCAGTCTTGAAAGCAAACAAGTATATTATGAAAGTGATGAGTATATAGAAAAGGTTGCAAGAGAACAGCTTGGTCTTGTTAAAAGCGGAGAATTAGTTTTTGTAAATAACAGTCAGTGAAAAATATAAAATACTATTGACTTTTGTGTAAAAAAAAGGTATACTTTTCAGGTGAGTTTGATAAAGTAAGTTTTGTTTATGGCGGAGTAGCTCAGTTGGCTAGAGCACGCGGTTCATACCCGCGGTGTCGGGGGTTCAAATCCCTCCTCCGCTACTACACAAAAATAAGGCCCGTTGGTCAAGCGGTCAAGACGCGGCCCTCTCACGGCTGAAACAAGGGTTCGATTCCCTTACGGGTCAGCTATAAAAATTAATACACGGGAGTTTAGCTCAGCTGGGAGAGCGCTTGCCTTACAAGCAAGATGTCACAGGTTCGAGCCCTGTAATTCCCATATAATTTAGATGCAGTTAAACTGCATCTTTTTTATTTTTTTATTTTTTTAAATACAAGAATAAATTTTGTTATATATTTAATCTCTTTTAATATTTAAAAAGTTATAATTATTAATGTTTGTTATATTGCTTTTTAACTTTTTCAATT
>CALWHO010000177.1 GCA_944380405.1 uncultured Lachnospiraceae bacterium | reverse complement strand
TAGACCCTTATACAAACCCTGGCTTTGCAGCTAAGTATGCACAAAACGGTGATGTTGTTTCAATAGGCTCTGTAGTTGTTGAAACAGAAGGCGGCTACAAAATTATAGCTCAGGACGACCTTGCAGATGTTATGGTTGATTCCACAACAGGTCAGAGCTACATGCAGGGCATTAAGCTTGAAAGCGTACTTACAGGTGCTATTAGAATGCTTACAAGCGGCGAAACACAGAATGTATATGCACTTACAGGTCATAGCGAAATAGCCATTAGCGAAGACCTTACAACAGAGTTTTCATACAGCGGCTTTACAGTTAATACTCTTGACCTTGTTACAGCAGGCAGCATTCCAGAAGACTGCGTAATGCTTATTATAAACGGTGCTACAACAGATATTTCAGCAAAAGAGCTTGATGCTATAAATGCATACCTCAATAATGGCGGAAGTCTTTTTATAACAACAGGCATCACAACAGAGCCTATGACTAACTTAAACTCACTTCTTGCTAACTATGGTGTTGAGGACAACAAGGTTATGATTATAGAAGGAGATGCTAACAGCGTTTATAACAACAATCCTTTCTATATAATTCCTAAACTTAACGAAGAAAACAGCATAACATCTGCCATGGTTACAAACGGAACAAATGTGTTTATGCCTTTTGGTAGCTCTGTAGACCTTTCAGAAGCAAAGAGAAGCACTGTTGAAATAACAACACTTGCAGAAACATCTGAAAACTCATATGGCAAAGACCTTAACGCAATGTCAGGCTATGAATTTGCAGAAGGCGACCCAACAGGTCCATTTAATATTGCTGTAGCCATTGAAGACAGTGCAACAGGTGCAAAGCTTGTTGTATGCGGTTCAGAAGCACTTTTTGAAAGCGACATTAATGCTGTTGTAAACGGCGGTAACTACGGCTTTATACTTAATGCTTCAGACTTCCTTACAGGAAATGAAAATGCAGCTCGTTCAAAGAGCCTTGGAGCAGACAGCTATCTTCAGCTTACAGCTGGTAAGGCAGTTGTTATAATGGCAGTAAGTGTAATTGTAATACCTGTTGCAATACTTATTGCAGGTTTAGCAGTTACTTTAAGGAGGAGAAATAAATGAGCAGCCAGGTAAGAAATCTTATTATTGGTGTTGTTGTAATAATTGTTGCAGTAGCAGCTTATTTTGGAATAACAAGCAAAAACAAAGCTCAGGAAGAAGCAGAGGCAAAGTCTCAGGAGATATTTGCAGTTGATGAAACTGTAAAGGAAATACACGTTTCTTCCAATGAAGAAGAAGGCGTATTTGTAAAAGACGGTACAAACTGGGTTATAGTTGGTAAAGAATATGTAGAGCTTAGCCAGATAGATATAGACCAGGCAGTAGCATATGTAAAGAACCTTACATCTGTTAAGGACTTAGGCACAAATGACAAAGCTTCTTATGGCATAGATGAAGGCGTAACATTTACAATAATTACAGAAAGCGGCAGTGAGTATACAGTTACAGTTGGTGACGAAATACTTGACGGTCAGGGTTATTATGCTTATGTTCCTGAATACGACAACATATATGTAATAGACAGTGAAGCAGGAAAGGCAATTAAGAAAAACATAAGCGACTACCGTGACAGAAACCCTGAATATGTTGATTATTCGCAGCTTGAATACATGAAAATAACAAGACAGGGCAAAGACACATTTACAATAGTACCAAATCCTGATGGCGAAATAGAAGAAGGTCTTGGTGAGTACATTCTTACAGAAGGCTTCCCATGTGAAATGCCAGTTCTTACAGATGCTTTAGCAGAAAATATAGGCGGTCCTGTATACGAAATAACAGCTCAAAGCTTTATAGATGACCCAGAAAGTGATGAAAGTTATGGCTTTGATGATCCATACATGGTTATAGAGCTTAAAGATGCTCTTGATCTTTCATGTATAATTACTGTTGGTGATCCGGCAGATGACGATACTAGATATGCTAAATTCAGCGGCAAAGACTATGTATGTACAGTTAAAAATTCAAAAACTGACCTTATATACAACGCCGATTTATTCAGCATTATAGGCAAGTACTATGTAAATGTGCCTGTAACAGACATGTCTTCACTTACAATAAGCACAAGTGACACTGTAAGAACATTTACTGTTGATTCTGAAAATGGAAAGATATTTGCAGACAATGTTGAAACAGATATTCAAAGCTTCAGCACACTTTATGGTCAGCTGGCTCAGCTTACAATAGACGGCAGAAGCGAAAGCGA
Source organism: uncultured Lachnospiraceae bacterium (assembly GCA_944380405.1). Taxonomy (GTDB): domain Bacteria; phylum Bacillota; class Clostridia; order Lachnospirales; family Anaerotignaceae; genus HGM11808. Next base: position 4,965 of record CALWHO010000177.1, on the reverse strand, counting down.
AAAATTCGGAAACGAAGTTTTAACTATAGACATTACATTCAGCGACGGAACAGAAGAAACTATTGAATTTTTCGACTATGACAACAACTACTACGGCAGTGCCATAAACGGAGAAAAAATTACTCTTACTGGCAAAGGCATGGTAGATAGTTTTATTGAAAGCGTAAAAAGTTATTGATATAATAAAAAGCCCCTTATTTAAGGGGCTTTTATAACAATTAACAAAAAATTCCAAAATATAAAATTTACTGTATACAAAATTTACGTATTTAAAAAAGATATATTGCCAAAGAAGTTTTTGGATATTATAATTTTAGTATTGTAAGTATGGTTGTTTATGATTGCTAAGGAGGCGTTTAGATATGGGACATGATAAAAAGCTCTATACAATAGGCGATATTTCCGATATTTGTAACGTGCCTATAAAGACTCTCAGATATTATGATGAAATACATCTTTTAGTGCCTACTCATAGAGATGCTGAAACAAATTACAGATATTACACGGAAGAGCAGATGATAACACTTTATACAATACGTAAGCTTAAAAATTACGGCTTTACATTGGAGCAGATACGAAAGCTTGTGTATGAAGGCGATGTGGATATGCTGGGTAAATCTCTTGAGGAGAGGCTGAAAAAAATAAATGAGGAGATAGACTCTTTACAGACTCTAAAAGGTGAGATAGAAAACACATTAAAGAGGGTTAAAAAGCAGAAGGATATTTTAAGCTGCTTTAATCAGTCAGAGGATATTGAGTCTGTTATTACTCAGGACCCTGAGGGTATAGTGCTTGAGTTTATACCAAAATCAAACTGTATATCAACAAGACGTGTGGAGCTTAATTATCAAAATGCATACGTTTCTGTGGCAAGATGGTTTGAGGTATTTGATATAATTAAGAAAAATAATTTAAGAAGCATAGGTCCTCTTGTGCTTACATATCATAACGAGCCTTTGGAGCAGTTTTTGAAAAAGGACTGTGACCTTGAGGTAAGCGTACCTGTATATGAGTCACTTGTAAATAATAAAAACTTTAAAACAATGGGCGGATATAAAGCAGTAACAGCTATTCATGTTGGAAGCCACAGCAAAATAATAAGCACTCACATAAAGGCCATAAAATGGATAAATCAGCATAACTACAAGATTTCAGGGCCTATTTCAGAGGAGTATATAATATCTCCTATAGATGTTAAAAATGAAAATGAATATTTAACAAGAATAATAATTCCTGTTGAAGAACAATAAAAAACCCCGCATATTGCGGGGTTTAATTTTTTGTTTAGATTATGCCGTCTTTTCTAAGCTCTGCAATTTTTTCTGCTGAATAGCCAAGTATATCGCCATATACATTGTCGTTGTCTTCACCAAGAAGTGGAGAAGCTTTCTGGCATTTATCTTCCTGACCATGCATTTTGATTGGTGTGCCAGGAATTTTGATTGTTGCATCCATACCAGGCTGTTCTACATCCCAAAGCATATTTCTGATCTTTGTCTGTGGATGTTCTGCTGCCTGAGGAATTGTAAGTATGTTGCCAAAAGGAATTGAAAGACCTACGATAATTTCTTCAAGTTCTGCAACTGTTTTTGTAGTTGTCCATTTTTCGATTTCAGGTTTAAGCTGTGCATAGTTATCGCATCTGCCGATATTTGTTACAAATAAAGGATTTGTAATAAGGTCTTCTCTGCCCATAGCTTCGCAAAGTCTTGCATACATAGCGTCTGTACCACAGCCCATTACGAAGTCGCCATCTTTAGCATGGAATGAGTCGAAAGGAGCGATTGATGGGTCCTGGTTGCCTGCACGATGAGGTGTTTTGCCTGCTATTGTGTATTCAACAACAAAGTTTTCCATAATTGAGAAAAGAGTATCCATCATAGCCACGTCAAGTCTCTGGCCAACGCCTGTTTTTTCTCTCTGGTAAAGAGCCATAAGTATACCCATGCAAAGGTATGCACCTGAGTAGTTGTCACCGATTGATGGACCAACTTTGCAAGGAGGTGCATCTGGGAAGCCTGTTACGCTCATCATACCGCTCATAGCCTGAGCAACGATGTCGTATGCAGGACGTTTAGATAAATCGCCCTGAAGACCAAAGCCTGAAATTGAGCCGTAAATAATTCTTGGGTTTACTTCTTTAAGTACGTCATAGCCAAGACCGAGTTTTTCCATAACGCCAACTTTGAAGTTTTCGCAAACTACGTCAGCATTTTTTACAAGGTCAAGGAATACTTTTTTGCCTTCTTCGCTTCTAAGGTCAAGAGTGATACCTTTTTTATTTCTGTTTATATATGCATAGTATCCGCTGAAGTCATTAAGCATAGGGCCCCATGCTCTTGTCTGGTCGCCGATACCAGGTCTTTCAAGTTTAATTACCTCTGCTCCGTGGTCAGCAAGGTTCATTGTACAAAATGGTCCGCTGTATGCCTGTGTAAGGTCAATAACACGAACGCCTTCAAGTGGTTTTCTCATAACGAATGTCCTCCTGATGAATAGCAAAATTTATTTCACGAAATGTAATTTATTTTATACCTCTTTTAAAAAAATAGCTGTCTTAAAAGGGGGTAGTTTTTTAAGACAGCTAAACTTCTTAATTAATTAGCTATTAAATTAGCTTCTGTGTGTGTGAACGAAAGCAGGGTCTGTTTCGCCTCTCTGGTCTTTCTTAGCGATGTAAAGAGCACCGTCAGCTTCACCACAAAGGATTGGAGGGATGCAAGCTGTAGCTGCTGTTTCAGGTGTAGCTACATTTGAAAGGTCTGCATCTGTTCTGTCAAGCTGTGTAGCAACTTTCCAAGCTTCGAAATGGCATTTGTAGCTCTGGTTGCCAACTTCTTCAATCCAGCCATGGTATTCCATGAAGTCGCCTACATAAACAGGAGCTGTAAATCTAACGTTTTTATAGCCAAGGAAAAGGCTGATATCGCCGTCAACACGAACCATAAGTTCTGTTCCAACGTCGCCCCAAATGTCAAGAATATGTGCGCCATTTACAAGGCCGCCTACATAATGACCATCTTTTGCACTCATCATTAAATGGAATACTACTTTATTTCCTACCATAATATATCTCTCCTCCTAACGGATAACATGTAATCTGTTTAAATTTAACAATTTTTTATCAAGTTTTAGCTTCTGTGTGTACGAACGAAAGCAGGGTCTGTGTTGCCTCTCTGGTCTTTCTTAGCGATGTAAAGTGAGCCGATAGCTGTACCGCAAAGAATTGGAGGGATGCAAGCTGTAGCTGCTGTTTCAGGTGTAGCTACATTTGAAAGATCTGCATCTGTTCTGTCAAGCTGCTGAGCAACTTTCCAAGCTTCGAATTTACATTTATAGCTCTGGTTTCCTACTTCAAGAATTTCACCTGTATATTCCATGAAGTCACCTACATGAACAGGAGCTGTAAAGTTGATTTCTTCATAGCCAAGGAAAAGGCTGATGTCACCGTCAACACGAACCATAAGTTCTGTTCCAACGTCTCCCCAAACCTGAACGATTCTTGCACCGTTTACAAGACCGCCAACATAATGTGCATCCTTGTTGCTCATCATTAAATGAAATGTAACTTTTTCGCCTACCATTTGAAATCCTCCTTTTGTGTTGCAAGTTATAGATTGATAAAATTTTGATTAACTTTTTTTACAGGGAATATTTTCAATTCCTTATGGTTATAATATAAACTATTCTCCCGAAGTAGAGTCAACAGTATTTATGAAAAAAAATTAATCCTTGTTATAAAAATATCAAAAAAAGTGACACCTACTATAGTGTTCTAAAATAGATCCAAGGCTTATATTTTTTATAAAAATATTACAAAATGCACTTCTTTTTTGTGGGCTGAACAAAAATTCATATGTGAAATATTTTTTAGTGACTTATGGAAATGGTAAAAAATGGAAAAAATTTACTGGAGGGTTTTGTTTGAAAATTATTTGATTAAAGAACTGTTAATTTTTTCAGATAGGCAATATTTTTGTTTACATGGGACCTTTAAGATTATATAATGGCATAAGATGTTCGTGTTATAAATTTAATTTATGTTCGGTTATTATAAAAGAAAAAAGTATAATATTCCAAGAGGTGTTATTTATGGCAAAAAGAGGTTTATTTGTTATAAATCCTCATTCCGGAAAATGTCAGATAAGAAATAAACTAATAGACATTATAGATATTTTTGTATCATCTGGAATAGATGTAAACATATATACAACTCAAGAAAGAAAAGACGCTGTTAAGATTATAAAGCAAAAGGGCGATAAATTTGATGTTGTCATATTAAGCGGAGGCGATGGAACTTTAAGCGAAAGCGTTAAGGCTGTAATGACAATACCTGAATATAAAAGACCTGTAATAGGCTATATTCCGGCAGGAACTACTAATGATTTTGCTACAACCCTTAACATACCTAAAAATATGATAAAGGCAGCAAAAAATATTGCTGCTGGCAAGGTATTTAAATGTGATGTTGGTAAATTTAATTCTGATTACTTCATATATATAGCAGCTTTTGGTGCATTTACAGATGTATCATATGGTACGCCGCAGCAGATGAAAAACTATTTCGGTCATTTTGCTTATGTAATGGAGGGTGTAAAGAGGGTATCTTCCCTTTCCAGCTACCATATAAAAATGGAGTATGAAGGAAATGCAATAGAGGGCGACTTTATATATGGCATGATAGCCAATACAAAATCTGTGGCAGGTATTAAAAATCTTGTTATGGAAAATGTGAAGCTTGATGATGGACTTTTTGAAATAGTGCTTATTAAAATGCCACAAACACCTTTTGAGCTTCAGAATATATTGGCAGGCATAGTTACAAATGACCTTACAAATGATATGTTTTTATGCTTCAGAGCGCCTTATGTTAAAATAACAGCCGATAACGAAATGCCATGGACACTTGATGGAGAGTTTGGCGGAGATGATAAAGATGTATATATAGAAAATAAAAAACAGGCA
>CALWHO010000176.1 GCA_944380405.1 uncultured Lachnospiraceae bacterium | reverse complement strand
AACTGAAGAGCCATAAAGCAAAAACCAAAGAAATACATATGAAGAGCAGGCACGCCTTTTTCTATAAGCATTGTATCACTATTAAATATGTGTATAAATACCTCTGGTGCAACCCATACAATGCCCCATACAACAAATGTATATATTACACATGATGCTGTAACAAAAAACACTGCCTTTTTAACTCTGTCAAATGCCTTTTGCCCATAATTATAGCTCATAACAGGTGATGCACCATTTGTAAGACCTGTAACAGGCATTGTAAACATCTCTCTTACAGAGTTTAAAACAGTCATTATACTTATAAATAAGTCACCGCCATAAACCTGAAGTGTTGCATTACATACTATCTGCACAAGGCTGTTTGTAAATGCCATTATAAAGCCTGAAACACCAAGAGACATTATTTTTAATATTCTTTGAAGTTTAAGAACCATGCTTTTTTTCTTTAAACGCAGCTCTGCCGATTTTCCTGTTAAAAATCTTATTACCCAAAGTGCTGAGAAAAACTGAGAAATAATTGTTGCCGTAGCAGCACCCTTTACGCCCATATTAAACACAAATATAAATATTGGGTCAAGAATAATGTTTAAAACAGTACCTATAAGTATTGTCATCATTCCTGTGTTGCCAAAACCCTGACTGTTTATAAATGGATTCATACCCAGCGAAATCATAACAAAAACTGTGCCTAAAATATATATCCTTACATAATCCCTTGCATACTGGAATGTTTCATCACCAGCACCAAAAAGATAAAGTATAGGCTTATAAAAAACGGAACAGAAAACCATAAGTATAAGACCTGTTATTACAAGCATTACAAATGTATTGCCCATTATATTTTCGGCTTCTTCGCTGTTGCCTCTGCCTCTTTCCATGGCACATAAAGGTCCGCCGCCATTACCAAAAAGATAAGTAAAAGCAGTTATAAGCATAATTATTGGAAAGCATATACCTACACCACCAAGGGCAAGAGTACCTATTCCCTCAATTTTTCCTATGTATATTCTGTCAACAATATTGTACAGCAGGTTTAAAAACTGAGCAACTGTCATGGGAACAGCGACTTCCAGTATATTTTTATATACACTGCCTGTTGAAAAGTCCGTCTGATGAGCCTGCATAATATTCTCCTTTCTTTAATCTGTTTTAAAGCAAAAAATATACCTTGTAATTTAACAAGGTGTAAGGTAAATTTTGGTATATTAAATATTATAGCACGTAAAACTAAAATATACAAAAAGTAAAATTTATGTATTAAAAAAAGACAAGGGATTTTCCCTTGCCTTTTTGTTTTTAATCTCTTGTGTACCCTGTTATCATTGTCATAACAAAGCAGAACACAGCTGCCCAAGCCCAAAACTTATGTTCTTTCATTTACAAAACTTCCTTTCTTTCTATGCACCTTCTCATGCTTAAGGCACTTATGCCCATTGTTGAAAGATTATGAAGAAGTGCCGATGTTTGAGGTGTTATAAATCCTCCAATACCAAGACCAAGAAGAAGAGTATTAAAACCAATTATAATTTTGTAATTTCTTTCAACCTTATTAAAAAGGTTTCGGCTTAATATTCTTAATGTTACAAGATTTCTAAGGTCTGAAGAAAAGAGAGTTATGTCGGCAACTTCTTTTGCAATATCAGAGCTGTCTTTCATTGAAACAGAAACATTAGCAGCAGAAAGTGCCGGCGAATCATTTATGCCATCACCAACCATTATAACTTTTCTGCCTTGTGCTTTTATGTCTTCTATAATAGCAGCCTTGTCTTCAGGCAGAACCTGAGCCCTGTATTCCTCTATGCCAAGCTCTTTACATGCAGCCTCAGCAGCACTTTTACTGTCGCCTGTAAGCATTATTATATTTTTAATGCCCTCTTTTTTAATATTGGCTATCATTTCAGCTGCTTCTTTTCTTACAGGGTCTTCAATACATATTGCTCCTGCCAGAGCTTCACCTATGGCAATATAAATTGCAGAGCGTCCTTTTATTTTTTCCTCCAGCTCCTGCTTTTGCTCTGTTGTTATGTGTATGTTTTCGTCATCAAATATAAAATGCTCACTGCCTATAACAACTTTTTTACTGCCTATTTTAGACGCTATACCATGAGCAACAATATATTCAACTTCTGCATGTTCTTCTTCGTGAGTAAGACCTTCTTCATGAGCCTTTTTAACAACGGCTCTTGCTACGCTGTGAGGAAAATGCTCTTCAAGGCATGCAGCTAATCTTAAAACTTCGTCTCTTTCAAAGCCAGCCATAGGTATAACCTCTGAAACAGTAGGGCATGCAGCCGTTAAAGTTCCTGTTTTATCAAAAACAATAGTGTCTGCCGTAGCATAGCTTTCAAGGTACTTACCGCCCTTTACACATATATTGTAATATGCAGCTTCTCTCATAGCCGATATAACAGAAATAGGCACAGAAAGTTTAATAGCACATGAATAGTCAACCATTAATACAGATGCAGCCTTTGTTATGCTGCCTGTTATAAAATATGTGGCAATAGATGTTAAAAAGCTAAAAGGCACTATTGAGTCAGCCAAGTTTTCAGCCTTACTTTGAACAGAAGCCTTTAAATCTTCTGACCTGTCTATAAGGTCTATAATTTTGCTAAGCCTGCTGTCACTGCTTAAAGCAGTTACTTCTATTGTTATAGAGCCTTCTTCCACAACGGTTCCTGCATAGACAGTTGAATTTTCCCTTTTTAATACAGAAATAGGCTCACCTGTCATGGCAGACTCATTTACCATAGCTTCGCCATCAGAAACAGTGCCGTCAAAAGGTATAACACTGCCCATACGAATTTTAACATTGTCACCTACAGCTATTTTTTCCATAGGTGTAAGTACTTCGCACTCGTCAGTTACAAGCCAAACCTTGTCCACATTTAAAGCAAGACTTTGTGATAAAGCACTTTTTGTACGCTTTCTTGTGTATTCCTCCATCATTTCAGATATACTTAAAAGGAACATAACAGACCCTGCTGAGTCAAAGTTTCTCTGAAGTGATGATATCATAATAGCAGAAGCATCAAGCACCGATACATTAATGTCAAACCTTAAAAGACTGCTTAAGCCCCTTGCAATATATCCTGATGAACGCACAAGTGTTACAGCAACCCTTAATGAATATGGCGCAAAAATATTAAATAGAACTTTTTTTACAACCTTTGAAAATATGTTATATTGAAACTCTCTGTCTATTTTGGCAAGTTTTTCGCTTTCAGAAGGCAGCGAAAGCACAAGGTCTTCTTTTTTAAGACTGTCAAAATAGGAAAGTATATCATTTCTGTATTTTTCATCATACTCTATGTATATACTTCCGTTTATGTGGTTTGATATGGCTTCATATACATATTTCCTGTTTAAAAGGTTTTTAACAATTCCATAACCCTCACCTTCTGAAAATGCAAACTTACCGCTTCTTATTCTAAGTCTGCCGTGAGAATCATATTTAATTTCATACTTCATAAGGAAGCCTCCTCTTTTTCCTTATGCTTCCTCTTTAGGCTCTATTCCTGCTTCAACCTTTGCATCAAAGCATAAATCCTGTGCTTCTTCTTTCATGTTTTCAAAAGCCTCTTTTGCATCACTTTGAAGCATCATAGCCTTTGCCATTGCCTTAACGGCTGTTTTTCTTGTTTTGTCGCATTTTACAATTTTCTTTCCAAGTATTACAGCTGCAACACCACCAAGAAAGTATGCGAACTTTTCGCTTTTAATGCATTCCCAACAATTTTTCATTTTAAACAACTCCTTTAAAATATTATTTTTTTATATAAATCCGCTTTTTTAAGCAGAAATATATTGAATTTAAAATTAGGAGACGAAAAATATTTCCGTCTCCTTATATCTTTTTATAAATATTAAAACATATCACATTAGCTCATATATATATTAGTTATGCATATATCATAAAAGTTAATCCCACCTAACCACATGCAGTTTACCACCACTAACAATAATTGTCAATATCTTTCAAAAAAAAGCTCTTCTTTCTATATTAAAGAAGAGCTGTATAATAATTAATATATAATATGAAGTACAAACTGGTCTAATATTAAATATACACCAAGTATAAATGTGTAAAGACCAAAATATCTAAGTTTACCTTTTTTAACTATTTTAATCATAAACTTAATTGAAAGATAACCAGAAATTGCTGCTGCTATAAATCCGGCTACCATAGGCACAGTACCTATAGCCTCTGCAATAACAACCTCGCCTGTAAATATATCTTTTAATGTAAGAACCATTGCACCAAGTATTGCAGGTATTGAAAGAAGGAATGAAAATCTGGCTGCACTGTCTCTGTTTAAGCCTCTTGCAAGAGATGCAGAAATTGTCATACCGCTTCTTGATATAGCAGGACAAATTGCTATACCCTGCATAGTACCTACTATAACGGCATCTTTATAACTCATACGATCTATTGTGCCTTTTCTGCCATGTCTTGTGTCTGCGTATGTAAGAACTATAGCAGTAAATATAAAGTTAAAACCAATAAAATCTCCATTTCCGAATACAGACTCAAATGTATCGCTAAATAAAAGTGCCATTACAACTGTAGGGAGTGTTGCTACTATAAGAAGATATGTTGTTTTCTGGAAAGGCTTTCTTATAAGAGCCCATATATCTTCCCAATAAACCACAAATACAGCAATAAGTGTTGCCACATGGAGCAAAACATCAAAAGTCATTGTAGCCTGATGTATATTAAATATTTTCTGAAAAAGTGTAAGATGCCCAGAACTGCTTACAGGCAAAAACTCTGTAATGCCCTGAATTATGCCTAAAAAAATCGCCTCAAATATTCCCATTTTATTACTCCTAACATTATTTTTTTCAATGTTAACCATTATAAAGCAATAGCTATGCCATTTCAATTAAAAAAATGTTAATTTCAAAATAATTTTATTGAAAAATTGAAAAATTCTTGTTATATTATTAGCTAATGCTTTTTTGACAGAATAGCCCGATTTATTAATATTAGAAAGGAATAAATATGGAAACATTAAAATTTGAAGATCTTAATTTATCACCATGGATAATGCGTGCAGTTACAGACATGGGTTTTGAGGAGGCAACTCCTATACAAAGTCAGGCAATACCTATTATAAAAAATGGCCATGACATGATTGGCCAGAGCCAGACAGGTACAGGTAAAACAGCTTCTTTCGGTATACCTTGTCTTGAAATGATAGACCCTGAAGACAGAAAACTTCAAGCCCTTATACTCTGCCCTACAAGAGAGCTTGCAATACAGGTAAGCGAAGAATTTAGAAAACTTCTTAAATTTAAAGATAACATAAGGGTTCTTCCTATATACGGTGGTCAGCCTATTGACAGACAGATACTTGCCCTTAAAAAAGGCGCTCAGGTAATAATCGGTACTCCAGGCCGTGTTATGGATCACATGAGAAGAAGAACACTTAAAATGGAAACTGTTAAGCAGGTAATACTTGACGAAGCAGACGAAATGCTTGACATGGGTTTTAGAGAAGACATAGAGTTTATACTTACAAAAACACCTGACGAAAGACAGACAATTATGTTTTCTGCCACAATGAGCGATGAAGTTCTCTCTCTTGCAAAAAAATTCATGAATAACCCTGAATACCTTAAAATTTCAAGAAAAGAGCTTACAGTGCCTAAAATTGAACAGGTTTACTTTGATGTTAAAGAAAAAGATAAGCTTGAAGCTCTCTGCCGTCTTATAGACGTATACGACCCTAAACTTTCAATAGTATTTTGCAACACTAAAAAAAGAGTTGATGACCTTGTAGAACAGCTTTTAGGCAGAGGCTACTTTGCAGACGGACTTCACGGCGACCTTAAACAGGCTCAGCGTGACAGAGTTATGCAGAAATTCAGAAGTGGCGCCATAGAGCTTCTTGTAGCCACAGACGTTGCCGCAAGAGGTATTGACGTAGATGATGTTGATATAGTATTTAACTACGACATACCACAGGACGAAGAATATTACGTTCACCGTATAGGCAGAACAGGTCGTGCAGGCAGAAGCGGTAAGGCGTTTACATTCTGCGTTGGCAAAGAAATATATAAATTAAGAGATATTATGACTTATGCCAAAACAAAAATAACTCAGCAAAAGCTCCCTACTATTTCAGATATCGAAAAAACAAAAACTGATATTTACTTAGAAAAAATAAAAAGTGTAATTGCTGAAGGTGGTTTAAATAAATACGCTCAGTATGTTGAAAACATATGTGATGACGATACAAACCCAATAGATGTGGCAGCAGCACTTTTAAAAATGCACCTTGGTAACACTGTAAGCGACTACAGCCAGAGCGTTGATGACCTTAATGTTGTTAACCCACATGGCGGCAGTGAAAAACTCTCTAAAGACATGGTTCGTCTTTTCATAAACGCAGGCAAGAGAAGCAAAATTCGTGCAAAAGATATTGTTGGTGCATTTTCAGGTGAAACAAACGTACCTGGCGATGTAATTGGCGAAATAAGTCTTTTTGATGACTTTGTATATGTTGATGTGCCTTATGAATATGCAAAAGATATTATAGAAGGCATGAAAAATAAAAAAATAAAAGGCAAGAGAATTATTGTTGAAAGAGCCAAAAGACCAAAACAGAAAAAAGAAAAATCTTTTAAAAAAAGAAGTAAATAAAAAAAACATATACTAAAAGCGGAAAGGTTCAGGAAACGAAGGGTTTCCTGAATTTAATCCGCAGTAAAGCACAGCAAAGAAGTGCTGACAGCGAAGCTGGTTTTGCGTAAGCAAAATGCTGACGGAATTCACTTTCGACGAGGAAAAGCAAAGCACCTGACGAACTAAGGCGGCGAAGCCGTTTTCCGAAGGAAAATGCCGACAGAGAGTTTCAAGGCTTTTAAGCTTCGGAATTTTGCCTGTGGCAAAACGAATGGGGTTTCATAATGAAACCCCATTCGCCCTTTTTCGTCGGGTTCTCCGATGGAACTTGGCACCCGCAAAGATGTGCGGGTCAGCGAAGCTGACTTTTCGAAGAAAAGTGCTGACCATATGCTTTATACTTATGTCTGCTCGTCAAAGGCTTGAATGAAATGAGCCTTTGACGAAATTTATTTATTTCCAAACTTTTTAATAACCTCAATTGTTTTTTCCAAATCCTCTTTGCTGTGAGCATTTGAAACAAACATAGCCTCAAACTGTGCAGGTGCAAGATATATACCATTATCAAGCATTACATTAAAATACTTTCCGTATTCTGCTGTATCGCTTGTTTTAGCACTCTTGTAGTCACGTACATTTTCAGTTGTAAAAAATGCACTTAAAAGAGAGCCTATTTGATTTACAGTACAGTTTGTGTATTTTCTAAAGGCATCTGCTATTATTTCGCCTTTTTGGGCTATGTTTTT
>CALWHO010000175.1 GCA_944380405.1 uncultured Lachnospiraceae bacterium | reverse complement strand
GTAGGGGGCAGCCAGAGTTAAAAGTGTGGTTGCCAGACTATTCAATGCCCCCTTTAGGGGGCTACCACAAGAGATAGACCCTTATAGGGTCTGATCAAACCACCCGTTCAACGGGTGGTTTTGATTTTAAGTTTATTTCCGCATTTTGGACAGAATTCAAAGTCATCTGCGTATTCATATCCGCATACAGAGCATCTTTTAATTGCCTGATAATTTTCGTTTATTGGCGTAAGGTCTATATCCTGTATCATTACATCTTCGCCATGAGCTATGGCATCTCCTACCTTTTTATCAAGTAAATAGAGACTTTCACAGCAGCTTGTTCTTACATAATATTGTCTTCCCCATTTAAAAAGTGGTATGAAAAATATACTTAAGCAGTTAGCAGTCATTATAATTTCATAATGACACATACTGCCGCATTTTTGGCACATACAGCTAAACATATAGGGGATATTTTTTCGTATCGGCATAATACCCATTAAAAAAAACAATTTTATCACCTCAAAGGGATTGTACCATAATTTAAAAAACTGTACAATATTTATATGTACACTACATATTTAGGTTGCAAAAGACAAAAAATAACAATATAATGAGTGTATTTTAAATTACCAGTATTTAATCACGTGATATGACAATTGTAAATTTGCTTAATTTATCTTTGGGGCTTGTATATTTTTTATATACTTTTAGGAGAGAAAAAAGCGAAAAAAAATTTACATATCATTCTTTGCGTGGTAAAATAATAACAGTGGTCAATTATTTCCATATTTTTAAAAAAAGGGGAAAAGAAAATGGACATTAAACGCTTATATGTAGAGAAAAAGGCTGGCTGTGATGTTGAAGCCAAAAGTCTTCTTGATGACATTAAGGAAAATCTTAGTATTGCAGGTCTTACAAAGGTTCGTATTTACAACAGATACGATATTGAAGGCATAAGCGATGCTGACTATGAGGCTGCTAAAACAACTATTTTTTCAGAGCCTCCAGTAGACAATGTATATGAAGAATTGGAAGTAAAAGAAAACGAAAAAGTTTTTGCTGTTGAATATCTTCCAGGACAGTATGACCAGAGAGCAGACTCTGCTATGCAGTGTATTCAGATTATTTCTCAGAAAGAAAGACCTGAAATATTATGTGCAAAGGTTTATGTGCTTGAAGGCGATATTACTGCAGAAGAATTTGAAAAAATTAAGGGCTACTGTATAAACCCTGTTGATTCAAGACAGGCAAGTCTTGAAAGACCTGAAACTCTTGTAATGAAAATGGAATATCCTGAAGATGTAAAGAGTTTTGAAGGCTTTATAAACATGTCAGAAGATGAAGTTAAGGCTTTAAGAAAAGAACTTGGTACTGCTATGAATGATGAAGACCTTCTTTTCTGCCAGGAATACTTCAGAGATGTTGAAAAGAGAAACCCTACAGTTACAGAAATAAGAGTTATTGACACATATTGGTCTGATCATTGTAGGCATACTACATTTAACACAAAAATTAATGGTGTTGAATTTGAAGAAGGATATTATAAGGAAGCATTTAAAGACGCTTTTAATACATATCTTTCTGAAAGAGAATATGTTTACGGCAAAGATACAGAAAGAAACGTATGTCTTATGGACTTAGGCGTACTTGGTATGAAAGCCCTTAGAAAAAAAGGCATACTTGATAATCTTGATAAATCAGAAGAAATTAATGCCTGCTCAATTGTTGTTCCTGTTGATATAGATGGAAAAGAAGAAGAGTGGCTTATAATGTTCAAAAACGAAACTCATAACCACCCTACAGAAATTGAGCCATTTGGTGGTGCTGCTACTTGTCTTGGCGGTGCTATAAGAGATCCACTTTCAGGCAGATCTTATGTATACCAGGCTATGCGTGTTACAGGTGCTGCTGACCCAAGAACTAAGGTTCAGGACACTATAGCAGGCAAGCTTCCACAAAGAAAAATAGTTACAGAAGCTGCAAGAGGTTACAGCTCATACGGTAACCAGATTGGTCTTTCAACAGGTCAGGTTGCAGAGGTTTATGACGAAGGCTTTGTAGCTAAACGTATGGAAATAGGCGCTGTTATTGCAGCTGCTAAAAAAGAACACGTTGTAAGAGATGTTCCATCTCCTGGAGATATTATAATACTTACAGGTGGAAGAACAGGCCGTGACGGTTGTGGCGGTGCTACAGGTTCTTCAAAAGAACATACTATTGAATCTATAACAACTTGTGGTGCTGAAGTTCAGAAAGGTAATGCACCTACAGAAAGAAAGCTTCAGAGACTTTTCAGAAATCCAGAAGTAAGCGTTATGATTAAGCGTTGTAACGACTTTGGTGCAGGTGGTGTATCTGTTGCCATTGGTGAGCTTGCAGACGGACTTCAGATTAACCTTGATGCTGTACCTAAAAAATACGAAGGTCTTGATGGTACAGAGCTTGCTATTTCTGAAAGCCAGGAAAGAATGGCTGTTGTTGTAGCTAAAGAAAATGTTGATAAATTTATTGCCTTTGCTCAGGAGGAAAACCTTGAGGCTACACCTGTTGCAGTTGTTACAGACGACAGACGTCTTGTAATGAACTGGAGAGGCAAAGACATTGTTAATATTTCAAGAGATTTCCTTGACACAAATGGTGTAACACAGGTAACAGATGTTAAGGTAACAATGCCTGAAAAAGGTACTTACCTTACTGAAAGCTGTGTAAGCGAAGACGAAATAAAAGAAGACGTTAAGAAGGCATGGATTAAAGTTATGTCTGACTTAAATGTTGCCAGCCAGAAAGGTCTTGTTGAAAGATTTGACTCTACAATTGGTGCAGGCACAGTTCTTATGCCATTTGGTGGTGAAAACCAGCTTACACCTCCAGAGGCTATGGCTGCCAAAGTTCCTCTTATTAAGGGAGAAACTACTACAGCAACACTTATGTCTTATGGATATAACCCTAAGATTGCAAAATGGAGTCCATTCCATGGTGCAGTATATGCAGTTGTTGAATCACTTGCAAAAATTGTTGCAACAGGCGGTGACTATTCAAAGGTTCGCCTTACATTCCAGGAATACTTTGAAAAGCTTGGTACAGCACCTGAAAAATGGGGCAAGCCATTTGCTGCTCTTATTGGTGCATTTAAAGCACAGATGGAAATGGGCGTTGCTGCAATAGGCGGTAAAGACAGTATGAGCGGTACATTTATGGATTTAAATGTTCCACCTACACTTGTTTCATTTGCAGTTGATACAGCAAAAACAGATGATATTATTTCACCTGAATTTAAGGCAGCAGGCAACACTGTTGTATACATTCCAGTTAAAACAGACGTATATGACGTGCCTGATTTTGAATACCTTAAGAATATGTTTAATTTAGTTCATAGTCTTATTAAAAAAGGTATTTGTATTTCTGCCCATACTGTAAGAAATGGCGGTATTGTTGAAGCTGTTTCAAAAATGATGTTTGGTAACGGCATCGGTATTGAGTTTAACGAAGAAATAAAAGCAGAAGATCTTTTCGTTCCAGCTTATGGTTCATTTGTACTTGAGCTTAAGAACACAAAAGTAATTGATTTTATGGGTATAGAAACAGTTATTTTGGGAACAACTACAAAAGAGTCTTCAATTATAATTGGTGATACAGAAATTACTATGGAAGAGCTTCTTCCTAACTGGGAAGCTCCTCTTGAAAAGATATTCCCTACAAAGGTTAAAAATAACGAAGTAGGCTCACCAGAAATTAAGTTCTATGCTTCAAACAAAATGGGTGCTCCTGCAATTAAGGTTGCTAAGCCTAAGGTATTTATACCTACATTCCCAGGTACAAACTGCGAATATGACACAGCAAGAGCTTTTGAAAAAGCAGGTGCAGAGGCTAAGACACTTGTTGTTGCTAACATGACAGTTCCTATGCTTGAAGCTTCAATAGAAAAAATGGTTAAGGAAATTAAACAGAGCCAGATTGTTATGATTCCAGGCGGTTTTAGCGCTGGTGACGAGCCAGAAGGTTCAGGTAAGTTCATAGCAGCTGTATTCCGTAACCCATATGTAAAAGAAGCAGTTATGGATCTTCTTAAGAATAGAGATGGTCTTATGCTCGGTATCTGTAATGGTTTCCAGGCACTTATTAAGCTTGGTCTTGTGCCTTATGGCGAAATCAGAGATATGGACGAAACAAGCCCAACTCTTACTTATAACAATATAGGCAGACACGTTTCATGCCTTGTTGATACAAAGATTACATCAACTCTTTCTCCATGGCTTTGGGGTACAGAAGTTGGAGAAATTTATAAGATACCTGTTTCTCACGGCGAAGGTAGATTTATAGCACCTGAAGACAAGATTAAAGAACTTATTACAAACGGTCAGGTTGCTACTCAGTATGTAGACAAAAATGGCAAAGCTACATACGATATAAGATATAACCCTAACGGATCTATGATGGCTATTGAAGGTATTACAAGCCCTGACGGCCGTGTATTAGGTAAAATGGGTCATTCAGAACGTATTGGCAATGGTCTTTACAAAAATGTACCTGGCAAGAAAGACCAGCTGATATTTGAATCAGGAGTTAAATATTTTAAATAAACCGGAGGTATAATATATGAAGGTAACAGTTTTAGTTTTAAGTTCAGTTTCACTTGCGGTATCTGCGGCACTCCTTGCTTTTTCAATTGTCAATTTGGCAGCTGGTAGAGATTAAAAAAGGTATATTTTATAATTTAATTTAGGTAATTTTATATTTAAATATAGGAGGAATTTTTAAAATGGTTAAAATTGGTATTAACGGTTTCGGCCGTATCGGAAGACTTGTTCTTCGTGCATCTCTTCAGAAAGAAGATGTTCAGGTTGTTGCTGTAAACGATCCTTTTGTTGATCTTGAGTATATGGTATATATGCTTAAATATGACTCAGCACACGGCAGATTTGACGGCACACTTGGTACAAAGGACGGTAAGCTTGTTGTTAATGGCAACGAAATAACAGTTTTCGCTTGCATGGATCCAGCAGACATTCCTTGGGCAGAAGCTGGCGCAGAATACATTGTTGAATCAACAGGTGCTTTCACATCAACAGACAAAGCATCAGCTCACTTTAAAGGTG
Organism: uncultured Lachnospiraceae bacterium; assembly: GCA_944380405.1. GTDB lineage: Bacteria > Bacillota > Clostridia > Lachnospirales > Anaerotignaceae > HGM11808. The sequence goes on along the minus strand of CALWHO010000175.1, from coordinate 2,441 downwards.
GTGCTAAGAAGGTTGTTATCTCAGCTCCATCACCAGATGCACCTATGTTTGTTATGGGCGTAAACAACGACAAATATACAAAAGATATGGACATCGTTTCAAACGCAAGCTGCACAACAAACTGCCTTGCACCTATTACAAAGGTTCTTAACGATAAATTCGGCGTTGTTGAAGGTCTTATGACAACTGTTCACTCAACAACAGCTACACAGAAAACAGTTGACGGTCCTTCTAAGAAAGACTGGAGAGGCGGTCGTGCTGCTGCTGCAAACATTATCCCATCTTCAACAGGTGCTGCAAAGGCTGTTGGCAAGGTTATTCCAGAGCTTAACGGCAAACTTACAGGTATGTCTTTCCGTGTTCCAACAATTGACGTTTCTGTAGTAGACCTTACAGCAAGACTTGCTACACCAGCAACATATGAAGACATTAAGAAAGCTATGAAAGAAGCTTCAGAAGGCGAACTTAAAGGTATTCTTGGCTATACAGAAGACAGCGTAGTTTCAAGCGACTTCCTTGGCGACCCAAGAACATCAATCTTTGACGCTGAAGCAGGTATTTCTCTTAACGAAAACTTTGTAAAAGTTGTATCATGGTACGACAATGAATGGGGCTACTCAAACAAAGTTGTAGACCTTATTAAATATATGTCTACTGTAGATGCTCAGTAAGAAGTATAAATAAATGATTTAAAAACCCGATACGTTTTGTATCGGGTTTTTTGTTTTTCAGAATTTAGGTAACACAGGTAACATAGCTTTTTGATAGATTTATTGTATATAAAACAAAAAAAGGAGGATTATTTACAATGAGTGAATTAAGAAGAGCTGTGGAGCTTAGAGGAAGAAACAACAAAATTCTTGGTACTAGTGAGTATTTTAAAGAAATTAATAGAAAGAATATTGTTGGATATATAAAGTATGGAGGTGAAGGTTTTAATTATGTTGAGATTATAAAAATGGCAAATATTTTTGTTACTCAACACTCAAAAGAAATATTGGAGGATTGCAAAAAATATGCACACTATTTTCCGTATGTTTCAAATAATGACAGAATTAAACTTATAAATTTTTTGAAAGGATTATATAAATTTTCTCAGTTTGCAGGAAGTAGCTGTTCAATATGCAATAGTTTAATATCTTATTTAGAACTAAAAGAAGCAAAAGCAAAGAAAAATTCAAATTTTTCGGATAGTGAAATTGACAAAGGTGTAGCCATGATTTACAATGGAAGAAAGACGAACTTATGTTCTTCGGAAAGGGTTCTTATTGTAAAAAAAGCAGTTTCTAACGGTGTATCATGGACAGTGGGAAATGATGCTGAAAAAATGCTTTTTATTACAGAGGTTATGCAGGGACATGGTGCAGATTATTTAAAAGACGTAAATAATAAATATAACTATGTTTATGTGTTTAGAAAGAATTTAAAAGGAAAGTGCGGAATTGAGATTTTTTCAGATGGTTATATAAAGTATTATGAAGAAAAGATTTTTGGCACAGCTTTAAAGTCGAAATATATCTATGGAAGTTCGTATGATTATGTAGAATTTTATAAAAGAAAGCTCAATGAAATTGTAGATGAAATAAACAGTGATTTTGACAGAGGTGCAAGAGGAACGCATTTTGTTAAATATCAAAATCAGATGAATATAAAAAAAGCAGCAGAAAATTTGGAAAAGCTTGGTCTACAGTCTAAATACATAGTAATTAATATTAAGCGATTTGCCCTTGAAGATGTTACTGATAAATTGATGAATGTTTTGAGAGAGGCAAAAAGAGACGGAGAAATGTTAAGAAGAAAGTATCCAAATGCTGTTAAAAGTGAAGGAGATTTAATGAAATTTGGAATAAATTCTTCAAAAATAGCGTTAGGTATAAATAGAAGTCATTTAAACTCAACTGTTAATAATTCAGTAGAACTTTTGGATTATTATTATAAGGCGGTAAGAGATACATATAATTTGTTAATAGTTGATTTTGTAAATTTGGTTAAAAGTAATGCTCTTTATGACATAAAAAGACGTTTTTCATGGAGTCAGGATTTACAGTATATATTTGATGGAAGAATAATAGAGTATGATGATACTGGAAATATTGCATATGGGGTAATTGCGAAAGCAGCAGGTATAAGTGAGTTTGTTGGGCATGCTGGTGCTGGACTATATAATTTTTGGGAGGCTGTAGACCTGATTGGGTTTATTATAAAAACAATAAAAGTCCCATTAGGAGCAAACAAAGATTATCAAAAAGATATAGAGAAATTGTTAGAAGCATTATCAAGAGAGAGTAAATGGATAAGCACATTTTTAGATGACCCAAGAGATTATGCAGCAATAGAGTTAGGGTATGAATATTATAATAAATTATAGATATTTAGCGGTGAAAAAAATGAAACTAAAAAAAGTAATATTGAAAATACTGGAAATTATTTTAATTATATTA
>CALWHO010000174.1 GCA_944380405.1 uncultured Lachnospiraceae bacterium | reverse complement strand
TAAAACAAACTTTAATGTACCTTTAACTGTAAGTGGCGCTGTTGTTACAATACTTACTGCAGCTGTTATACTTGGCGGTGTTAAGAGTATTTCAAAGGTATGCGAAAAGCTTGTTCCTTTTATGTCAGTATTTTATATTGGTGGATGTATAATAATACTCATTATAAATATAAACTTTATAATTCCTTCCATAAAGCTTATTGTTGAAAGTGCATTTACAACAAAGGCAGCAGCAGGCGGTTTTGTTGGCAGTACAATACTTACTGCATGCAGATACGGTGTTGCAAGAGGTCTTTTCTCAAACGAGTCAGGTCTTGGTACTGCACCTATTGCAGCAGCTACAGCAAAAACTAAAAACCCTGTTCGTCAGGCGCTTGTTTCTATGACAGGCACATTTTGGGATACAGTTATTGTATGTGCCATGACAGGTATTGTTATTGTAAGCTCTATGCTTCATATTCCAGATGCATTTGTATGTGTTAATGATGATGCTCTTACACAGATAGCTTTTGCACAGCTTCCAACTATTGGAAGTTATATACTTACATTTTCTCTTAGTATATTTGCTTTTACAACTATACTTGGCTGGTCATATTACGGCGAATGCTGCGTTGAATATCTTTTCGGCAGCAAAAGCATAATTGTATATAGAATAGTATTTCTTATAATACTTTTTGTAGGCGCTGTTACATCTTTAGACCTTATTTGGAGCTTTGCCGACCTTATGAACGGTCTTATGGCATTTCCTAACCTTGTGGCATTGCTTCTTTTAAGCGGTGTTATTGTTAAGGAAACAAAGTATTATCTTTGGGAAGATAATCTTGATGAATTAAGCAAAAGACATCATCATAGCTGATTTAAGAATAATAGATATAAAAAATGACTTAAAGCTTTATAGGCTGTAAGTCATTTTTTTGTTTATATAATATTTAAACTTCTTTTATTAACCTCATATTTTGCTTTTTCTTCGTCTATGGTCAAAAGCGTGCCGTTTTTATATACAACTTTTCCACGGCAAATTGTCATGTATATATTTTCTGTCATGGCACTATATAAAAATGTGTTGAGCATATCACCAGCAGGAGTCATGTTTGATTTTGAAAAATCAATTACAACTAAATCGGCATAATATCCTTCTTCTATTTTGCCTGTGTTGTGTCTATTTTGTGATAGTGCACCGTTTAAAGATGCCATATTTATTATTTTTGAAGGTGCCATAAGAGAAGCATCGCCATATTTTGCCTTTTGGAGAAGTGAGGCAAGCTTAAGCTCTTCCAAAATATTAAGATTGTCGTTGCTGGCTGCTCCGTCAGTGCCTATTGTAACATTTATGCCTTTTGAGTCCATTTTTGTAATGTCGGCTATACCGCTGGCAAGCTTAAGGTTACTTACTGGACAATGAGCAACAGATACATTGTTTTCTTTAAGTATATCCATATCATTTTCAGTAAGATATACACAGTGAGCGGCTGTTACTTTGTTTTTAAAAACACCAATACTATTAAAATATTCCGTTGGTGTCATATTTCTTTTTTTGATACAGCCTTCAGTTTCGCTTTTTGTTTCGCTAAGGTGCAGCTGAACATTGGAGTTTAATTCCTGTGCTATTTCAGAAAGCATTTGGCAGCGTTTTTCTGTTGTAGTATATTCGGCATGTATTGTCATATCAACATTTATTCTGCCATTATCTAAGCCGTTAAAAGACTTATGAAAGTCAATAAGACGGTCTTTTTCTATTGAAAATTTATTTCCTAAAAGAGGGTCAAAGGCAAAGCCTTCCAATGCTATATTGGCACTTATGCCGCTTTCTATTGAAGCTTCGGCTATTCTTTCGCTAAAATAATACATATCGCTGAAGGATGTAACGCCGCTTTTAAGCATTTCGCCTATGCCAAGAAGGGCGCCGTAATATACGTCATCAGCAGAAAGCTTTGCTTCTGTTGGAAATATGGCTTTATTAAGCCAGTCCTGAAGTGAAAGGCTGCCTCCAAGACCACGCATAAGTACCATTGGTACATGGCAGTGTGTATTTACAAAGCCAGGCAGGAGAAGTTTATTTTCTCCGTCAATAACTTCGCCTTTATATCCCTTAGGTTCTGTAAATGATATGGAGTATATTTTTTTATCCCTGATTTCTATAAAAGCGTTTTTAATTAGCTTTCCATCAGGTGAAAAATAGCTTATGTTTTTAAAAAGCATATAATCCCTCCTTTGTTATTTGGCTAACTCCATAGCCTTTGCCTTTTCTTCATCAGGTGTTATATAAACAGTGTAATTGTGGTCGTATATAACCATGCCAGGTTTTGCACCATTTGGTTTTTTGACATTCTTCTTAAGAGCATAGTCTACGGCTACGTTTGTACCTGTTTTTGCCTTGCTGTAATATGCTGCAAGGTTTGCAGCCTCTAAAAGCGTGTTATCAGGCAGGTTATCAAGTCCGTTTACGTCTATTATAACGTGTGAGCCAGGAGTGTTTTTGGTGTGAAGCCAAATATTTGTGCTGGAAGCAAATTTAAGAGTCAGCTCGTCATTTTGTGTATTGCTTTTTCCAACATAAATGTCTATGCCGTCAGAAGAAACAAAGTGCATAGGTGCTGATTTTTTACTTCGCATAGTTTTGCCTTTTTGAGGTTTTCTTTTCATAAAGCCCTGCTCAATAAGCTCGTCACGAATATCCTTAAGGTCGGCTTCTTCTGTGCAAAGCTCTATGGCAGAAAGTACGCTTTCAAGATACAAAAGCTCTTCATCATTTTGTTTTTCCTGTATTTCAAGAGCAGCAAGTGTACGTTTTGCTTTATTGTATTTATTGTAGTATTTTTGTGCGTTTTCAGCAGGAGTAAGGTTTTCATCAAGGGCAATTTCTATTACAGGCATACTTTCGTCGTAGTAGTTTATGGCTCTTAATACCTTTGTTTCAGGCTCAACGGCGTAAATATTAGCTGTAATAAGCTCGCCTTTTAAACGCCATATATCCATATCTTTTGTATCATTTCTTGTTTTAAGCTGAATTTCTTTTTTCTTTACACAGCGTTCTATGTTTGATACTACAACTCTATGCATATCATGTGCTTTTTGGGCTATGTGGTAGGCATTATCCTTTTCACTGTAAAAGTCCTCCAAAAGCTGTGATACGCTTTCAAATTCCTTTGTTATATAGCCGCTATACTGGGTCATGTTTATAACTGAAAAATCTATTATTTTTGATTTATCAGGAGAGTATATTATCTGTGGATAGTAATTTCCATTTTTTACATCATCAAAAGTCAGTTTAAAGGCTTTGTATACATTTTTCCTCTCTTCTTCAGAAAGCTCTTCTATATGTCTTGAACCGTCAATACCGCCTCTAAATGCTATTTCAGAAGCAGCAGCAGGGCTTATGCCTGTGTATGTCTGATATATAAAGTTTGTTGTTTTTGAGCCTGTTTTTTCTTCCATTTTTGAAAGAAATGTAGTTTCATCTGTTGTAAGAGGGTTAAGCTTATTCTGTGATGGTGGAAATGAATATTCCTTCCCAGGAAGAACCTCTCTTACAGAGCTGGTGTCATGGCTTACTCTTTTTATTGAGTCAAGTATTTTGCCGTTTTCGTCCACAAGCATAATATTGCTGTGTTTGCCCATGATTTCTATAATAAGCTTTTTAATGGACATATCTCCAAGCTCATTAAGACCTTCTGTTTCAATAACGGCTATTCTTTCAAAATCAGGCTGATATATATTTACAATTCTGCTGCCTGCTATATGCTTTCTTAAAACCATTGAAAACATAGGGGCAGTAATTGGGTTTTCTTTCTGAATTTCTGTAAAGTGAATTCTTGGGTGGTTTGAATTGGCAGAAAGAAGTACACGCTTTGCCAGTTTACCATTTCTAACTGAAAATATTATCTCGTCTTTAAGTGGCTGATATATTTTATCTATTCTGCTGCCTAAAAGCTCATCTTTAAGCTCTTTTATAATTGAACTTAAGGTTATACCGTCAAGTGCCATAAGTTTTGTCCTCCGTCAATAATGTTATTAATTTTGAGTATATCATTTTATGAAAAATTTTTAAAGCAATAAATATGGCTTGATTATAATATGGCATTTGTTTTATAATTATCATAGCTATATACTTTATGAGAAAAAGGAATGAATATAAAATGATAAGAAGCATGACAGGCTACGGAAAAGGCGAAAATACTGCTGAAAACAGAAAGTTCACAGTTGAGATTAAATCCGTAAACCACAGATATAACGATATTTCAATTAAGCTTCCTCGCTTTATGATAAGCCTTGAGGATAAAATTAAAAAAACTATTGCCCAGAGAATTTCAAGAGGCAAAACAGATGTATATATTAATTTTGAAACAGAGTCAGAAGATGATGTTTCAGTAAAGCTTAACGAGCCTTTGGCAGCTTCATATATGGAAAAGCTTAATTTCCTTAAAGAAAAATTTGGCATAGATAGCTCCAATACACTTGACCTTGTGGCAAGATTTCCAGAAGTTTTAACAGTTGAAAAGGTTGAAGAAGAAGGCGATGTTATTTGGGAAACACTTAAGATAGCCCTTGATGAAGCCCTTGATAACTTTATTAGTATGAGAGAAACAGAAGGTGCTGCACTTAAAAAAGACATACTTAACAAAAATGATACAATTAAGGAAATTGTTGACAGCATTAAAGAAAGAGCTCCTTTTGTTGTGGAAGAATATAAAGAACGCCTTACAAGCCGTCTTTCTGAGCTTCTTGAAAAACAGGTTATTGACGAGCAGAGGATAGCTGCTGAAATAACTGTTTATTCAGATAGATGCTGTATAGACGAAGAGCTTACAAGACTTTACAGCCATATTGAGCAGCTTAAAGCCATACTTGAAAGTGATGGCACTATAGGAAGAAAGCTTGACTTCCTCGTTCAGGAAATGAACAGAGAAGCAAACACAACTGCTTCAAAAAGTAATGATATTAAAATTACAAATGCAACTATAGAGCTTAAAACAGAAATAGAAAAAATAAGGGAACAGATTCAGAATATAGAATAAGTCGGTGATTAATTTGGAACAGGTGAAATTTATTTCCATAGGCTTTGGAAGCGTTATAAATGCCAACAAAGTTGTTGCCATAATTAGCCCTGAATCAGCACCAATTAAAAGGATGATTACTGAATCAAGGCAAAAAGGCACACTTATAGACGCTACATATGGCAGAAAAACAAGAAGCGTTGTTGTTATGGATAGCGGTCAGATTGTTTTAAGCCTTATAACACCTGATACTATTACAGCGAGGATGCAGCAAAGAAACGGAGTGTTGGAAAATGAATGAAAAGGGTATTTTAATGGTTATTTCAGGTCCTTCAGGTTCTGGCAAAGGCACAGTTGTTTCATGCCTTACAGAAAATACGGATTTTGTTATATCTATCTCAGCTACAACAAGACAGCCAAGGGATTATGAAGAAAACGGAGTACATTATTTCTTCAAAACTCTTGATGAGTTTGGTGATATGATTAATAATGACGAGCTTTTAGAATGGGCGTCATTTTGCGGTAACTATTATGGAACACCGAAGGCTTATGTAGAAGAGAAGCTTGCAGAAGGCAAAAATGTTATACTTGAAATAGAAGTACAGGGTGCACACCAGATTAAAAAGCTTTATCCAGAAGCTGCACTTATATTCCTTGTACCACCTTCAAAAGAGGAGCTTATGGATAGACTTTGCGGCAGAGGTACAGAGGATGAGGATACAATAACAAGAAGACTTCAAAGAGCAGAAGAAGAAATAAAATTCCTTCCAGACTATGACTATGTTGTAGTTAACGATTATGTTGATAAGGCAGCAGAAAAAATAATGGATATTGCAAAGTCTGAAAAAATGAGAAGCTACAGATATAAAAATATGGTTGAAGCTTTTGAATAAAAGGTATATAATAATAAGATGTGCAAAAAAGTGAGATTATAGAGAGGAAGTTACTATGTTAAGACCATCATATACAGATTTGCTTGAAGAAATAAACAAAGGTGCAGAAGGCGAAGACGTTGTAGGCAGCAGATACACAATTGTTATTGCAGCTGCAAAAAGAGCAAGACAGCTTATAGACCACGCAGAGCCTCTTACAGACAAGATTGATGTTGATAGACCAGTTTCAATAGCTGTTCATGAGCTTTATGAAGGCAAGATTGTTATTAAACAGAACAAGGCAGAGCAGCATGATGAAGCAGCAGAAGAAATTTCTGATGAACGTGATGCAGCAAAAGAAGAAGCTGAATTTATTGATTTAGAAGCAAGGGAAGAATAATATATTAAAAAAATAAAAGCTCGGAGAACGGCAGATGTTTTCCGGGCTTTATTTGAAAAAAGGAGGTGACAAGTGTATGCTCTATGCAAAAGTAATACCTGATTTATCATTAAGCCGTACAGACAAAATGTTTGATTATGAAGTGCCTTTTGAAATGATTTCAACTCTTGATATAGGAATGAGGGTAAAAGTGCCTTTTGGTGCAGGAAATAGATACATGGAAGGCTATGTTGTGGATATTTGTGATAAAACTGACTTTGACTCAGGCAAAATAAAGCTTATAGCCAAAATAACAGACAAAGAAAGCTTTCTTTCAAAGGAGCTTATAGAGCTGGCTTGGTGGATGAAAAAAAGGTATATTACAACATTTTCCTCATGCCTTAATACAATATTTCCATCTGGTGCTGATATTAAAAATACTGTTAAGTTTGTGTTTATATCAGATGCAGAAAAGGCTAATAAATATATTGAAGAAAACAGCAGTAAGGTTAAATTTAGGTCAGCTATAAATGTACTTAAGTATATTTTGGAAAATGGCGAAACAGAGCAAAGTAAATTACTTAAAGAGCTTAACATATCCTTGTCACCTTTAAAGACTCTTGAAAAAAACGGCATAATATGTTTTAAAAACGGAAGGCGAAATTACAAGCCTAAGTATGACTTTTCGCCATATAATAAGCATATTTTAAACCCAAAGCAGCAGAAAATATATGAAAGCCTATGCACAGAAAAAAGTGAGAAGCCAAACCTTATATTTGGTATAACAGGAAGCGGAAAGACTGAAATTTATTTACAGTATATAGACTATGTTATTTCCTGCGGTAAAAAGGCAATAGTTCTTGTGCCTGAAATTTCACTTACACCACTTATGGTTGAAAGATTTAAAGGCAGGTTTGGGGATAAAGTTGCTTTTACCCACAGCAGAATGAGCCAAGGCGAAAGGCTTGATGTATGGCTTAAGGCTAAATATGGCGAAGTTGATATTGTAATTGGGCCAAGAAGTGCCGTTTTTATGCCTTTTGAAAATTTAGGCACAATAATTATAGACGAGGAGCATGACGATAGTTATAAGTCTGAGCAAAATCCAAAATATGACGCTATAGAGGTTGCCATTGAAAGATGCCGCCAAAATAATGCAAAGGCTATTTTAGGCTCTGCAACGCCTTCTGTAAAAAGCTATTATATGGCAGAAAAAGGTCAGTACAATATTTTTACACTTGATGAAAGAGCAGGCGAAGGCAGCCTTCCAAAGTGCGAAATTATTGATATGCGAAAAGAAATTGAAAAAGGCAATTTTTCTGTTGTAAGTGATAGGCTATATGAAGAAATTTCAAAGGCATTAAGTGAAAAAAAGCAGATTATGCTTTTTATAAACAGACGTGGAGCATCTACATTTGTTAGCTGTAGAAAATGCGGCCATGTAATGATGTGCAAAAGATGCAACGTATCTTATAAATACCATTCAAAAGGCAATTTCCTTATGTGCCATTACTGTGGAGCAAAAGAAAGTGTTCCTAAGGTATGCCCAGAATGTGGTTCAAAATATATTAAGTATTTTGGCGCAGGAACGCAGAAAATAGAGGACGAAATAAAAAAGCTTTTCCCTTCTGCAAGGGTTTTAAGAATGGACTACGACACAACAAGAGGAAAATACGGTCATGCTCAGATACTTGAAGCATTTAAAAAAAGACAGGCAGATATACTTATAGGCACTCAAATGATAGCAAAGGGTCATGATTTTCATAATGTATCACTGGTGGGCATTATGGCTGCCGATATTTCTTTAAACAGCATGGACTACAAGGGTGCCGAAAGGACATTTGAACTTATAACTCAGGCAGCAGGAAGGGCAGGTCGTGGTGACGGTAATGGCAGGGTTATTATACAGACCTACGACAGCGAAAATTTTGCCATAAAGGCTGCTGCTAATCACGATTATGTTTCTTTTTATAATCAGGAAAGAGATTTAAGAAGCATTATGGGTTATCCGCCTTTTTCTTATGTTTTTACAGTGCTTTCTGTTGGAAAAAATGAACAGAAGCCTTTAGAAGCTTTAAATGTGTTTAATGACATAGTTTCAAAGCTTGATAATGGCAGCATAACTATTTTGGGACCATCAGAAGCCATAATATCTAAAATAAAAGACCAGTTCAGGTTCAGGCTTATATTAAAATGTAATGACGATGAGTATATGCGAAGCATTTGTCAAAAAGCAAGTGATGCTTTTGCAAATTTAAAAGGCTACAGCGATGTTTATATAAATATTTATATGAACAGCGAAACAATTATTTAGATTTAATTTGTTTGAAAAATATGGTATACTTTATGAG
>CALWHO010000173.1 GCA_944380405.1 uncultured Lachnospiraceae bacterium | reverse complement strand
ATAAATCTTGGTCTTGATAATGCAGAAGTAGAGAAAAGAGCAAAGGCAGCCCTTGAAACAGTAGGCTTAGGAGAAGAGTATTATGAAAAGTCTCCTTTTGAGCTTAGTGGCGGTCAAAAAAGGCGAGTTGCCATAGCAGGCATACTTGCCATGGAGCCAAAGGTGCTTGTATTGGACGAGCCTACAGCAGGTCTTGACCCAAAAGGCAGAGATGAAATATTAAACGGTATTTCTAAAATGCATAAAAAGCTTGGCATTACAGTAATACTTGTTTCTCACAGTATGGAAGATGTGGCAAGGCTTGCAGAAAGAATAATTGTAATGCATCAGGGAAAGGTTGCTCTTACAGGAACACCTAAAGAGGTATTTGCAAAAAGTGATGTGCTTGAAAAAATAGGACTGGCAGCTCCTCAGATAAGCTATGTTATGGCAGGGCTTAAGGAGAACGGTTTAGATGTTCCTTTGGATATATATACTGTGGAAGAAGCAACAAATATATTATATGATTTGCTGAAGGTGACGAAATGTTAAGAGATATAACAATAGGACAGTATTATAACTCAGACTCAGTAATACATCGCCTTGACCCAAGGTTTAAACTTATTGCAGCAATAGTTTATGTTGTAGTTTTATTTATTATAAATGACATATACACATACGTTTTTTCAATAGCTGCACTTTTTGCAGTAATTGCCTTAAGTAAAGTGCCTCTTAAATATATGCTTAGAGGTATAAAAAGCGTTATGTTTATAATTGTCATAACAGCTTTATTAAACATGTTTACAACAAGAGGCGAAACTATACTTTGGGAGTTTGGTTTCTTACGCCTTACAATGGAAGGCATTATATTTGCAGTTAAAATGGTTGTAAGACTTATTATGCTTATTATGGCATCTTCTGTGCTTACACTTACAACAACGCCTATACAGCTTACAGATGGCATAGAATACCTTCTTAAGCCTTTTAGAAAAATAGGTGTTCCTGCACACGAAATAGCAATGATGATGACTATTGCTTTAAGATTTATTCCTACTCTTCTTGATGAGACAGACAAGATTATAAAGGCTCAGCAGGCAAGAGGTGCTGATTTTGACACAGGCGGAATAATAAAGAAAGCCAAAAGTCTTGTGCCTATACTTGTGCCACTTTTTGTTTCTTCATTTAGAAGGGCAGACGAGCTTGCCATGGCTATGGAAGCAAGATGTTACAGAGGTGGAGAAAATCGCACAAGAATGAATGAAATGGTAATGGGCAAAAATGACTATACAGGTGCTGTAATTGTAGTTATATTTGTTGCTGTAATTACAGCCATGATTATATTTTTAGGATGATACTATGGTTAAGAAATTTGTTTTAACTGTTGCATATGATGGCAGTGGATATTATGGTTGGCAGAAGCAGGCAGACAAAACATATCCAACTGTTCAAGAGACATTTGAAAATGCATTAAGCACCTTTTTTAAAAAAGAAGTGCGATGCATAGGTGCCAGCAGAACAGACAGAGGAGTTCATGCCCTTGGTCAAAGAGCCCTTATAGAGGTGGACACAACTGTTCCTGCAGAAAAAATGCCCCTTGCACTTAATTCATTTATGCCAGAGGATATTTCTGTTATGGCAGCAGAAGAGGTTGATGAAAGTTTTCATCCTCGTTATGACTGCAAGTACAAGGTATATGAGTACAAAATATACTGCGGAAAATACAGAAATCCACTTTACAGAAAATACAGCGAGTTTTGCAGGTATGATTTAGATGCAGAAAAAATGGATGCGGCAGCAAAGGCATTTATTGGAACACATGATTTTAAAGCATTTGCCGCATCTGGAAACAGCACAGAAAGCACTGTAAGAACTATATTTGAAGCAGATGTATTTAAAAAAGACGACTTTATTGTAATTCGTCTTAAAGGTGACGGATTTTTATATAATATGGTTAGAATAATAGCAGGTACTCTTATGAATGCCGGCAGAGGCAAAATATCAAAAGAGGACATAAGTAACATCATAGAAAGCAAAAACAGGGAGAATGCAGGCAAAACTGCAGGACCTGAAGGCCTTACTCTTGTAAAAATTGTGTATTAAAATATAATATTTTCCTTGACACACAAGGTAGGGTGTAATATAATCGTAGTGTTGTAAAAGCCACTTATAAACTCGTTAGCCCCGAGTTTAAAAATACAGAATGAATTGTTTGTTTTGTTTAAGGGTATGAAGAATGGCTCCCACAACCAGACAGATTGTTTTTAAACAAAACGCCTAGTTATTTAAGGAGGTCAAATTAATTATGAGAACAACATACATGCCAAGCGCATCTAAGGTTGAAAGAAAATGGTATGTTGTAGACGCATCAGGCAAAACTCTTGGTCGTCTTGCATCAGAAGTTGCAAAGGTATTAAGCGGTAAAAACAAACCAACTTACACACAGTTCCTTGATATGGGTGACAATGTGATAGTTGTTAATGCAGAAAAAATCGTTGTAACAGGTAAAAAATTAGATCAGAAACTTTACACACACCACACAGGTTACATCGGTGGTTTAAAACAGACAACATTAAAAAGAATGTTAGAAACAAAACCTGAAGCAGTTATTACACACGCAGTTAAAGGCATGCTTCCTAAAAACACACTTGGCAGAAGTATGATGAGAAAACTTCATGTATACGCTGGTCCAGACCACAAACATGAAGCTCAGAAGCCTGAAGTTTTAGAAATCAAAGCTTGATAAATTTTTGAAGGAGGATGCAAAATGGCAGTAGCAAGATATTACGGCACAGGTAGAAGAAAATCTTCTGTAGCTAGAGTATATTTAGTACCAGGCAATGGTAAAATTACAATCAACAAAAGAGACATCGATGAATATTTCGGTCTTGATACATTAAAACTTATCGTTCGTCAGCCACTTGAACTTACAGAAACAGGCGCTAAATTTGACGTTTTAGTAAACGTTAAAGGCGGCGGTTTCACAGGTCAGGCTGGTGCTATCAGACACGGTATTTCAAGAGCTTTACTTGAAGCTGATGCAGATTACAGACCTGCTTTCAAGAAAGCTGGCTTACTTACAAGAGAACCAAGAATGAAAGAAAGAACGAAATACGGACTAAAGGCTGCACGCCGCGCGCCCCAATTCATCAAACACTACCC
>CALWHO010000172.1 GCA_944380405.1 uncultured Lachnospiraceae bacterium | reverse complement strand
GCCAAGTATTGTTGCTATTGTAGGAGCATAAGTACTTGGACGGCCAACGCCTATTTCTTCAAGAGTCTTGATAAGTGTCGCATCTGTGTATCTTGCAGGAGGCTGTGTAAAGTGCTGAAGAGGTGTAATTTCGCTGCACTTCAAAATATCGCCTTCTTCAATTAAAGGCATTTTGCCGCTTTCCTCATCATTTTCAATTCTGTTGTAAACTTTGAGGAAACCTTCAAACTCAAGTACAGAACCTGAAGAACGGAACACATGACCATTGTTTTCAATTTTAATACCCTGTGTGTTGTATCTTGCAGGTGCCATCTGACAGGCAACTGTTCTTTCCCAAATAAGTTTATAGAGCTTATACTGCTCTTTTGTAAGAGAGTCTTTAATGCTGTCAGGAGTCATTGTTATATGAGTAGGTCTTATAGCCTCGTGAGCGTCCTGAGCCTTATTTCTTGATTTATAAACAATTCTTTCGCTGTTTATATATTCTTCACCATAATTTTCTGTTACAAAGTCTTTAATTTCGCCATATGCTTCGTCTGAAATTCTAACGCTGTCTGTACGGATATATGACACAAGACCTGTTGTTCCTACTCCTGCCACATCAACACCTTCATAAAGCTGCTGAGCTATCATCATTGTTTTTTGAACAGTAAGGTTAAGATATTTGCTTGCTTCCTGCTGAAGTGTACTTGTTGTAAAAGGTGGCAGTGCTTTTTTAATTCTTGTGCCTTTTTTTACTTCTGTTACAGTAAAGTCGCTGTTTTCAACATCTTTAAGTACTGCCTGTGCATCTTCGCCTGATTTAAGCTCTGCCTTTTCACCTTTATAGCCTGTGTATCTTGACTGAAGTTTGCTTTTATCCTTTGTAAGCACAGCCTCTATTGACCAATATTCTTCTGGAACAAAAGCAGAAATTTCGTCTTCTCTGTCGCATATAAGTTTAAGAGCAATAGACTGAACACGACCTGCACTAAGACCCTTTTTAACCTTTGCCCATAAAAGAGGGCTTATGGAATAACCAACAATACGGTCTAAAACACGTCTTGCCTGCTGAGCATTAACAAGGTCCATATTAATGGCTCTTGCTTCCTTAATGCTTTTTTTAACGGCAGTTTTTGTTATTTCGTTAAATGTTATTCTGCTGTACTTTTTCTCTTCAAGATTAAGGGCGTGAACAAGATGCCAGCTTATAGCCTCTCCTTCACGGTCAGGGTCAGTTGCAAGATAAACTTTATCAACTGTTTTAATAGTCTTTCTAAGTTTTGCCAAAAGATCGCCCTTACCTCTTATTGTAATATATTTAGGTTCAAAATCCTTTTCAATATCAACGCCCATCTGACTTTTTGGCAAGTCTCTAACGTGACCCATTGATGCCTCGATTTTGTAGTTATTACCCAAAAACTTTTTAATTGTCTTAGCCTTTGCAGGTGATTCAACAATTACAAGATTTTTTGCCATTTTACACCTCTATTAATAAATCATATTTCATATAGCTTTTATATATCTCTCACCAGGAAGTTTTGTTATAAGTCCTTCAATTTCAAGCATTGTAAGTATAGATTGTACTTCCTGAAGTGTAATGCCAGCTTTTGTTTTAATATATTCTATACCAACAGCTTCTTTGCCTATGCAAGAAAAAACTTTCATTTCTTCAGGCGAAAGATTATATGAATAATCGTCTGCTATTTCTTCCTTTATATAAGTTTCTTCTTTTTCTACTTTTCCAAGTTCCAATACAATGTCTTCCACAGAGCTTATAAGTGGACAGCCTTGCTTTATAAGGTCGTTTGTACCTTCTCCCAATTTACTTGTTATATTTGAAGGCACAGCCATTACTGTTCTGCCTGCATCAAGAGCAAAATCAACTGTTGAAAGTGTGCCGCTTTTTCTTGCAGCCTCAACAACAATAATGCCCTTTGATAAACCGGCAATTATTCTGTTTCTTTGACGAAACATATAATCAACAGGCTTTGTGTCTGGAGGATATTCGCTTATTATACAGCCATTTTCCCGTATTTTATCCATAAGTCCTCTGTTTTCAGCAGGATAACATATATTATGTCCAAATCCAAGTACGGCTATTGTTTTGCCATTTGCGGCAATAGCTCCATTATGGCTCATAGAGTCAATACCTCTTGCAAGACCGCTTACAATTGTATATCCTTGTGCAGCTGCTTCTTTCGATAGAAAATATGCAGTTTGGGCACCGTATTCAGAGCATCTTCTGGCACCAATGATACTTACGCATATGTCATTTTCATCAGGAAGATTTCCTGTTACATAAATACCAACAGGCGGCTCATATATTTCTTTCAGTAAAGCAGGATACTCATTATCAAATATTGATACAAACCTTACTTCTGCCTTATTATTTTCAAATAGCCATTGGTTAATTAAACTTTTGCCGTTTTTTAAATTTTCAATATCCTTTTGTTTTATTCCTGGAACATCTCTTAATTCGTATTCAGGCAAGTCAAACACAGCTTGAATGCTTTTAGTATTTTCCAGGATACTATATATTTTCTTATTGTTATTGTTTAAAGAATGTGATAGCCATAAAACATACGTATTTTCATTCACTAAATCACCCTCCTTAAACATAGTAAATACGAAAAATATAATATATGCTTTTTTTTAATAATTCAAGCTAAAAATTATAAAATTTCTACTTATATATATTTTTATCAGTATAAATATTACTTTATAATAGTCCTATAAGTGCCTTAAAATCAACAAAATTCATTATTTTTAACAAAAATAAAAAAGGACTAAAACAATTTAAGTTTTAATCCTTTTAATAAGCTATCTATGCTCAGTTATCCTTTTTTTCAAACTTTTCTTCATCTAATGTATGCCAAGCAGTATTTTCATTTTTGCCAAATAATTTATATTTAATTTTTTCTAATATTGAATCAACAATACTATACCAAATATTTCCAAATATAACTATTACAATAAGAAAAATAACTGCTCCGAAAATTTCACCGAAAGGCATATGCTTTTACCTCACTTTGTAGCATAACGATTCATAAAAAAGTCAGTAAATTCAGCCAATTCTTTTTCCTGAGATACATATACATAAAGCTTTTCATCTTCAAGCCAGTCATAAGCATTAATACCTATATAGCCTTTTTTGTCAGGATATATTATAAATGCATCTGTAGGGTATTTGTTTCTATATGCTTTCAAAATTTCGTTACGGCGATAATATGTAGCATCTCCACAGCCAGAAAGGTCTGGAACAGTTGGAACAACAATAATTGTTTCTTTTTCTTCATTCCAGCCAACAATTAAATTGCCTATTTTTGTTTTGCTGCCATGAACAAAACCAAAATTAAATCTTGAAACATCTTCTGTGTAACCAAAAATCAACTTATACTCATCACCGTCAGGCACAACCTGATTAAATAACGTACGCATTTTCTTTGCGTTTAAATTACTTTTTTCCATATCAATTTCCGGTCCTTTGAATAATTTGCTGAAAAATCCCATTTTGTTCCCTCCTAGCATTGTTTTAAAAATAAGTATAAATTTAATAATTTGTATTTATTATTTGTAAAAATAAATCCATCTTCTGCATAAAAAATTTTATGCTGTGACGGACTTATGTTTTTTATGTGGTCAGCTCTTAATTTTTTCCAGAAAATTAATTATGCCTTCAATCTGAAAATCAACAGTTTTATCTGCTGCTTCTGGTATAAAAAACGGCAATGTATCAGGTATTGCCCTGCGTATAATGAATATTGTCAAACATAAATTTATAAACAAACTTATATTTTCTTCATTTGCATTTACGCCAAAACATTCAAGTATTGTTCTGAAAAGCTTTTTTTGCCTGCTTCTAAATAAAATTTGATTTTCCTCAGAAATACGCTTAAATACAAGCTGCTGCTCTTCAATAGTTAAAACGGCAATGCCATTTTTTTCTCCATAACAACATGAATATATAAATTTCTTTACTTTGTCACGCCAGCTTAAACTGCTGTCAGACATAATTCTTTTTAAATACTCAATAATTTTAGGCTGCTGATAATAGAACATTTCTAAAATTAAATCTTCTTTTGTTGGAAAAAAATTATAAAAAAAAGTACGTGATATACCTACCTTTTTATATATCTGCTCTATGGTTGTATGCTGAATACCCTGTTTAGACATAAGCTCAAGAGATGCAATAATAAGTTCTTCTCTTATTTGCTCTCTTTCTTTGTCTGAATAAGCAACCTTAGGCATCTAATCCCCTCCATAATAAAAACAAATATTAAATTTTGTATTTATTTTACCATGAAATATTATTTATTACAACAAAATATTTTTACTCCAGTGTTTTTTATTATATTGGCAGTAAAATAGACAATTAAGTCATATTGTGCTATAATGTGAACATTATAAACTTTAAATTTTGAAAGGAATTATAATTATGCAGCTAAAAAAGACTTGGGGCTACTTAATTGGTGCAGCACTATTATTACTAATAATTAAATACAGCGAAAGCATATTTAATGGTGCAAAAAACATTATGTCTATTATGATGCCAATGATTATAGGCTGTGCAATAGCTTATGTTTTAAATATATTGGTTTCAAAAATTGAGTCTTTGCCTGTTTTTAAAAACCCAAACTCAAAAATATATAAATTTAAAAGAGCAGTAAGCATTGTTGGGGCAATATTAATTATAGTTTTGGTATTTTATCTTATAATACAAATAGTTATACCTCAGCTTATGGAAACATTCAGTGTTGTTATAACTGGTATACCTCCTGTACTTGAAAAAATTGCAAAATGGCTTTCTCAATACGAAATGCCTCTTCCTCAAATTGAGGAGCTTATAAATTCACTTAATTTAAACTGGCCTCAGCTGGTTCAAAAAGCAATATCATATATATATTCCCGTGTAGAAAGCGTATTTTCAATAACAGTAAAACTCCTTGGCAATATAGGCGGTATAATTTTCCAGTTTGTAGTTTCTCTTATATTTGCCCTTTATATACTCTCTGGTAAAGAGAAATTAAAATGCCAATTTTGCTCTCTTGTAGATGTATATTTAAAAAAAGAAACCGGAAAACGTATTATGTATGTGCTTTCAACTGCTAATGATTCATTTTCTAAATTCATTGTTGGGCAGTGTACAGAAGCTGTTATAATTGGCGTTCTTTGTACAGCAGGTATGTTTATACTTCAATTTCCATATGCAACAATGGTAGGTACACTTATTGGTGCAACAGCACTTTTGCCTATAATAGGTGCATACCTTGGTGCAGCTGTTGGTGCGTTTATGATATTAACTGTAAGCCCAATTAAAGCAATAGCGTTTTTAGTGTTTATAGTTATATTGCAGCAGTTAGAAGGTAATCTTATTTATCCTCGTGTTGTAGGCTCATCAATAGGTCTTCCTGGCATTTGGGTATTGGCAGCTGTAACAATAGGCGGCGGTTTAGGCGGCATCATAGGCATGCTTTTAGCAGTTCCTATTACAGCCACAATATATAAACTTGTTAAAACTGATGTAGCAAAAAAGACAGCTTTAAAAGAAATTACTTCTAAAGACAGTGCTTCTTTATAATATAAATAAAAAAAACGGTTAAAACTTAATTGCTTTAACCGTTTTTTATTATTATTCCAGATGTTTTATAATGTCATGACTGTAATTATCAGCAATCATACCACCTATTAAAACTATCTGCTCTATCATATTTTTCTGTTCTTGGTCATTTCCTAATATATACTGGCAGGCACGAACAGTTATATCGCCTGTTGATGGGTCCATTTGAAAACTTCCTATTTTAAGCATATAGTTAAGCTTCATTAAATATTCCCTTGCAGCATTTCTGTTTTTCTCCTCAACTCGTATATTGCAGTCAACAAAAAATGCAAGCATTCTCTCTTCTTCAATACACATTGCATATGCGTCATACTTCCCTTTTTCACCGCTTATAAAAAATGAAAGTATTGTACTGCCATTTTCATTTTTTTCCTTTAAAGGCAGATTATGTTTCTGTGCAAATGCAATAAATCCATCTTTAATTGTCATATGTATTCCTCCGTATTTATTATATTACTTGGAAGTTAAAGCAAGTGCTTCAGGCACCTTTGTCATATCATTTTGAGTCTTATCCAATACATTTGAAACATAATTATTTGTATCAGACTGGCTTTCAAACACAGCATTAGGGTCTTTCAAAACATTTTCTGTGTCATTAATAACCCTTAAACACTGCTCCGCCTGTGTTGCAAGAAGCATAATTCTTTCTGAATAATTAGTTTCTAACTCTTGCCACTTTTTATAAAGGTCTTCCTGAACTTCTTTTTCAGATGTTTCATATTTTGTAAGCTCTTCTGCCATAGACTCAGGATTTGAAGCTATTTTTTCTTCAAGCTCTGTATATATTCTGTCAACTTCTGCCTGGTCAGCTTTAAATCTTGTGCCGTCATATGCATTTATCTTTTCTTCGTCTGTAACACCGTCTTCTGTTGACTTAAGAAGAGAAATTCTTCTGTCATGTACAGCCATTTTGACATTTTGACGAAGTACTTCTGCATTTATAATATCTTCAAGTGAAATTTTGATATTTTCATCTACATCCATTTTATCAAAACGTCTTGCCGTTTCAGTATATTCTTTAATAGCTGCTGCCTTTTCTTCCTCAGAGCCAGCTTGAGCCTCATTAAGGGCTTCTATTCTCTCCAAATGCTTCTGGTCAATAAGCCTTAAGCGGTTTCTTTCATAATCAAGTATCATGTTAGGAGTAACCCAGCTTTCAGCTTCTGCCTTCTCATGTTTAGCAAAGCCTTTTCTTCTGCCAAATTCGCTATATCTTTTAAGCATTTCAGGATAATCTGAAATTCCTTCTATTTCTTCCAAAATTGTAGCATGGTCGGCTTTAACATCACCATGAAATGAAGCTGAAGTTGCTCTATGGATTTTGTAAGTATAGTACCTATCCAAATCTTCAGCCGTATATCCAGAAAATTTCTTTTCTTTCATATACTTTTCAAGTATTTCTCTGTTCTCTTTGTGGTCTATTTTACCACCCTTCTTTTTACCGAAAAATCTCATTTGATTATATATATTGGAATTAGAATCTCGCATCTTGCTTATTTCTTTGCTTTCGTCTGCCTCTAAACCACTTTCCTCAAAATACTTTAATGCAGAAGTATCGCCTTTATTGATACGTTTTTCTAAATCATCAAAAAAACCTTCGGCTTTGTTGCCAGACTTATTATCAAAGTCAAAATAAGCTTGTATCGCATCATACAAAACCTTTTGCATTGCTTCGCCATCGGCAGTTCCTGACTGTTCAAGTTCATTATATTTGTTTACTGCAGATGTAAGAATATCAAGCCTTGCTTTATGCTTTTCTGCTTTACCGCCTTTTAAAGATTTGCCTCTATAATGCTCAAACCTCTTTAATTCATACTCAATAAGGTCATCAATAGTAAGTTTCTCTTTAATTATATCAAAAAGCCATTTTCTGCCTTTATTCTTCTTATCATTTTTGGCTTCTTCTTTCTTCTGAGTAATCAATGCCTTAATTGCAGATATTCTTTCGTTGTCTCTTAAAGCTGTAACTAAATCCTCTTTTTGAGCAGTCATATAAGCAGCTTTCTTATCGCTTTGCATTTCCTTAATACCCATTTGTATTAAGCTGTTTAATACAATTTCCTGCCAATCACTTCTATTATCTGTCTGTAAAAGTTCCCTAATTCTGTCACGTCTTTGAAGTGCAAGACTGCCTTCTTTGCTGCCTGCTATTTTTTCAGCAAATATATTGCGTTCATATGCTAAAAGACGATCTCTGTTAGAATATATATCAAGATTATCACTGAAATTTTTAGCCCCTAATGCTGATGTATAAAACTGATAAAACTCTGCATTTGGTGCATCAGATCCATTTTTAACTATTTCAGGAAATCTTTCGGCAAGTTTATCAAGTCTTTCTGTATGAGCACGGAATTTTTTGCCTGCAATACTGAACCTACTAATATGCTTTTGAGCAAGTCTGCTTTCTTCATACTTTCTTAAAGCATCTATATCTGAAAACTGCGACTGTTTTACAGCCTTTCCTCCAATACTCTTATACTTTTCAAAAAGCTCTTTACCTTTTGCAGAGTCACTTTCTGCTAAACCAAGACTTTGAGCAAATTCTCTCATCTGTCTTATTCTGTCTTCTGACTTTGCACTAAGCTCTGCTCTTCTGCTTTCCTCATATGCAATAAGAGAACTTACTGTTACAGCCTCCATTTGTGATCTTTCTTTCAAATAGTCAATAAAACCACTTCTATTTCCTCCACTGGCAACATACGCCTGCATTATTTTTTCACTGTCTGTTGCCTGTTTAGGTGCTACACCTGCGGTATTTTGAGGAGCTGCCAAAGAAGCCTGCTGAGCAGGTGCAGAAGATGCAGCAGCCGCCTTGGTTTCCTCTAAGGCTTTTGAAACAGCATCAATATTTGCACTATGCATGTTTATTCTGCTTTGTATTTTCTGACCTGTTTTGTTATATGTCTTATTCCTCTTTAGCTTTTCAAGCTCATCCATTTGAACAGATATTGTATCTTCGTTTTTTCTAAGCTGAAAATAAAACTTTTGCTGTATATCTTTTATAGCAACATTCATATTTAAAAAACCAGAGTCTGATGTCCTTGTATTAATAAACATAGGTGTAGATTTCTCACTATACATCATAAGCATTTTCTTGGCATCTTCAAAAGAACTTTGGCTAGCATCAAATGTTTTTTTGCCATAAGAAGCTTCCTGTTTTTTAAACATTTTTTCCAAGTCATCTCCTGTTTCAAGCTTGGTTTTTACACGACCTGAAAGTACATCAAATGAAAATCTGGCATCTGCTTCCCATTTTTTGCCCGGTTCTTTGCTGGCTTTAATTGCAGCTTCCATAGCTCCAAGTTCCCATTCTTTAAACGTATAGCTGCAAAGAGTTTTTTCCCACCCAAGAATTTGGGCATCTATACTTCCGTCAATAATTGCCTTTAAATAAAGCTGGCTATATAAATCAAGGTCCGCTTTCTTAAAATGAGGCATTCCATTTCTGCCCTTCATAAATTCTGTATGTACACTACCGCCAAATGTACTGTCATCATCGCCACCAGTAAGGGCTATTTTCGCACCCAGATTGGCACTTACATTCATTACATTTGCTGGTCCGGCAGTAATACCTGCTTTAAAACCTGCATAAGCTTTACCAGTAATTGCTGCCTTAAGGTCAAAACCAAAAGATTCATCCTGCTGATTTTGTAAAGCTGCTGCAACATTATTTACAGAGCCACTCACTTTATATCCCACTTTTGCTCCTGCAACAAATTTTGCATCTACCGACACTAAGCCAGGTATAATAGGGAATGTAAGAAATGTTAAGGAGTATTTAAAGTTGTTATTTTTATCTTCAGCCTTTTCCTCTCCTTCACTTTCCTCATCATTATTTTTACTAATAATGCCGAAATATTCGAGAACTGTTTTTGCCAGTTCAAAATAACTTCCATCGTTATCTTTTCCATCTTTTATAAAGTCACCGGAATACCCCAAACCCATTGTGTTGCCTATTTTAAGTTCCCAGTCTTCATCTATATTTAAAGCCCCTCTTGTATCTCTAAAGGAACCAAAAAATATGCCGTCTTCTGTAAGTTCCAAATCCTTATAGCTTATTTCATTTTCACCATTTTCTATCTCCTTAGATGAAAATAGCGAAACTACACCTTTTAAAAGACCTATTTTGTCTTCTAACTCAACAGTAACTGTGTCAGAAGAAGTAAATTTATGATACTCCTGTGTGGAATTTAATGATACCTCTATGTCATTTCCACCCGCTTTTATAACAGCAATAAGATTTCCATCCTGCCACTTGACTGTATATCCATCATAAAAATCAAATGGTATTTTTTTCACCTTAGTACGAAATCTGCCTTTTCCAACCTGCATTACAATTCTGTCTTTTTGTTCAATATTAAGTTCTTCCTCTAAGGCTTCTTCTGCAGCTACAGTTTCTGCTACTGTTGCTGTTTCTGTAGTTGCTGCTGTTTCTGTAGCTGTCTCTGTAACAGTTTCTGTTGCTGCTATAGGTGTATCTGTTTCTGTTTCCGTTGCTGACTCAGTAGTTTCTTCAGCCGCCTTTTCAGGAGCATTAACACGAAGATCAGCCGCAAGAGTTTTTGCTGAAAATCCTTTTTCGTCTATATATACTTCTTCCGGAACAGGAACAACACTTTCCTCATCTTTTGTTTTGTATATAAGCTTTGG
>CALWHO010000171.1 GCA_944380405.1 uncultured Lachnospiraceae bacterium | reverse complement strand
TACCAGGAAAGTATATTTTTTGTCTTCCAAATGAGCCATACTGGATTCTGTGATCACTGGCTTAAGGATTACGTCATAATACTTTAAGTCTGCCATTATGCGTACACCTCCTCAATTTTTGCTACTGCTTCTTTAGTCATAACTAAAGTGTTGTATTTTAATAAGTCGTAAACATTGATTGTGTTTACAGCTGCTGTCTTAACTTCTGGAATGATTCTAGCTGAAAGCATAACGTTTTTGTTTGAACCGTCCATAACGATAAGAGCCTTTTCTGCATTAAGATTTGAAAGAACCTTAACCATTTCTTTTGTCTTAACTTCTGTAAGTGTAAGTTCATCAAGAACGATGATTTTGTTTTCAACTGCTTTTGTTGTAAGAGCAGATTTAAGAGCGATTCTCTTTAACTTCTTGTTAAGTTTGAAAGAGTAATCTCTTGGCTTTGGAGCAAATACAACGCCGCCGCCTGTCCACTGTGGTGAACGGATTGAGCCCTGTCTTGCACGACCTGTGCCTTTCTGTCTCCATGGTTTTCTACCGCCGCCGCTTACTTCAGCGCGAGTCTTTGCACTCTGTGTACCCTGTCTCTGGTTTGCAAGATACTGAACAACTGCTAAATGCATAGCGTGTTCGTTTACATCTATAGCGAATATATCGTCGTTAAGGTCGATTGAACCAACCTCAGCGCCGCTCATGTTGTATACTTTAACATTTGCCATGTTTCAAATCCTCCTTTCGTAAAGTATAATTAAGCCTTTACGCTGTCTTTGATTACTAATAATGAGCCCTTAGGTCCTGGTACAGCGCCTTTGATAAGAATAAGATTCTTTTCTGCATCTGCGCTAACGATTTCAAGGTTCTGAATTGTAACATTTTCAGCACCCATCTGTCCTGCCATCTTTTTGCCTTTTTTAACTCTACCTGGAGTTGTAGCAGAGCTCATTGAACCTGTTACTCTGTGGCTCTTAGAACCGTGTGTTTCAGGTCCTCTGTGGTGGTTGTGTCTCTTGATTGTGCCGGCATAGCCTTTACCTTTTGAAACACCGCTAACATCTACTTTATCGCCTGCTGCGAATACGTCTGCTTTAATTTCAGCACCTACTTCGTAGCTTTCTGCGTCTTCAAGTCTGAATTCTTTTAAAACTTTAGCAGCAGCAACACCTGCTTTAGCGAAGTGACCTGCTTCAGGCTTGTTTACTTTGTTTTCTTTTGCAGTACCGAAACCTACCTGGATTGCTGAATAACCGTCATTTTCAACTGTTTTCTTCTGAACTACAACACAAGGGCCAGCTTCAAGAACTGTAACAGGGATAAGGTTACCTGTTTCACTGAAAACCTGTGTCATACCGATTTTCTTAGCCATTATAGCCTTTTTCATCTTTTCGCACCTCCTGATTTTCTACAGCGGATTGCCCTTCTCGGAAAATTTCCTTACGGGTAATCATACTAGTTTAATATAAGTTTCGTATACGTTTCCCTTATATATAAACCATTCAATTGGAAAAATTACATAATCTTTAATGTGATATCTACACCAGCTGGTAAGTCAAGTCTGCTGATAGCATCAACTGTTTTAGCTGTTGGCATGAAGATATCAATCAGTCTTTTGTGAGTTCTCATCTCAAACTGTTCTCTAGAGTCTTTGTACTTGTGAACAGCTCTAAGGATTGTCACAACTTCCTTCTTAGTTGGAAGTGGGATAGGTCCGCTGATCTGTGCACCTGTTTTCTTAGCAGTTTCAATTATCTGAGCTGCTGACTGGTCGATTAATTTGTGATCGTAAGCTTTAAGACTGATTCTGATTTTCTGGTTAGCCATAAAAAAAAGTCCCCTCCTTTTCGTACTTTTCCTTTCAGCACGACAAGTGGTGACTGCACACTTATCCGGGTGTGTCTTGAACTTCAAGACATACTCATCCGCTTTTTCAAGCGTTATTTGTTACCCACATATTCAGTACAGTGACCTTGTCGCCCGGTTTCTTGAACTGGACATCGCTCCACGGAAAACTCATACCCATCTTTTATTCGGTATGACAACCTCCGCTTCATCGCTCTATGTCACAACAATAAAGATTATACACTACACTGCCATTTTTGGCAAGATGTTTTTTAATAAAAAATCGTAAAATCTTAACTGAATTTTGAAATCAATTCAGCCGATTTGTATGCAATTATACCAAAACAAGCTCTTTTTGTCAATAGCAGACCTTTAATTATGTATTAAACCCAATATTATATTTAGTTATTATTACTTTACCCAATTAAAATATATATATTACTATTTGCCGAAAAAATAATTTATATATGGTAATAATGCCTTTTATAATGCATCAGTTTCTTCCTTATAATATATATAAAAAAGTGCCTCTTTGTTTTAAGAGACACTTTATATATATTATGCTTCTGTTTCAGGAACAAAGCTAACGCTTTCTTCTTCAATAGGCTCACCCTGGCAGTCAGGATGTTCAGCAATGTATTTTTTATTTTTAATGTGACCTACTGTAAGGAAAGGAATAACGATAATTAATATTCCTAAGTAACCACAGTAACCATATCCATATTTGATAATGTTGCTAAGACCAAATGTTGCAACGCTCATAGAAAGTATCATTATAAACGCTGAAACTATTGCAGAACGTATAGACTGATTTTTGATAGTCTGAAGAGCTTTTAATTTTTCAAATCTTCCAACAAAACCAAATACTGTTGTAACGCCTGTTGAAATAAGACAAGCTAAAAGAGCTATTGAATAAACTACATTAAGACTTGTAATACCCATTGCATTAATGCTTGTAAGAGTAGGAATTGTTGTACCGTTTTCTGCTGCTGTAAATACAGGCATCCATTTCATAAGCATTATAACTGAAAGAGTAAGAGCAACTGCATTTAATGCAAATGAAATCCACATTGACTTTTCACATGATTTCTTTGTAATAAGAGGCATACCGCAAACAATCATAGTTGGTGTAACAACAAGCTGGAAACCAGCGTATGTAAATGCTCTTAATATGGCATTAGGAAGCTGAGCCATGTCAAATGTTGTAAGAGCTTCACCTATTGAAGCTGTTCCAAGGCTAGCTGGAGCTTTGTAAATAATACCGGCAATAAAAATTGAAATTGCACTGATAAGTATTATAAGACCCATTACAGTTGAAGCCTTTCTAACAAGACCAGCACCAAATATTGTAAGTACAAGTATTATAACGCCTACAACAAATATTGCTAAGTTATAATCCATGCCAAATGTTGTCTGAAGTGTTGAAGCAGCAGTTGCTATTGCAGCACCAACAGCCATAAGTACCATTATATAGAAGAAAATTTCAAATAAAATTTCAATTTTGTCAAAAGGATGATAAAGTGTTTCAAATAATTCCTTGTAGCTTCCAAGTTTTCTTGTGTTGTACATTATCATGGCTTCTTTAACAGTAAGTGTAAAAAGAAGCATAGCAAGTATAGCTGCCCAAGGAGCCCAACCGCCTAATACAACAAAGTTCTGGAACGCCTGATTACCAGAAGCAAAACCGCCGCCAGCATGTGAGCTGAAAAGTACAAATGCAACAGAGAATATAACTCCCATAGGAACTGATGCATATTTAATTTTTTTATTCATTATAAATCCAACCTTTCAAATTAAAAATAGTATAAGTTCATTTGCCTCTGATGCTATTTTCCGGATAAAAGCATCAGCCTTATTGCCAAAGCAATAAAAAAAGCCTTTCATCTCTTTTGTAAGAGACGAAAGACTAAATAACTTCCGTGGTACCACTCTAATTTGTTTTTATAAAACACACTCTAAGATACTGTATATTAAAAAATATACCTTATATCCTGTCTTTTTAACGGCGACTCCCGTATTTGCTTACTATGCTTTCGGCAAATCCGCTCCAAGACGAGTTCAGAAAAGTTCAAATTCCTGTCTTGCACCAACCGACAGTTCTCTGTAATTATCCCTTAACCTACTATTTCTTATCACAGCGTTTAAGTTTAATATTTATCTGACAAATGATAAGTTATCACAAAATTGTATTAATGTCAATACATTTTTTCAATTTATTACCCATTCATCAGATATTTTTCTTAAAAATTGCGGTATGTCAATATTTTGAGGGCATTTGTCAACGCATGTTCTGCAGCCTGTGCAGTTTGTAGAGCGTTTTGGATTAAATATAGTTCTGTTGTAAAATTTCTTTGTAAAATCAATGGTTTCGTACATGTAACCTGTGTTGTAATACTCAAAATTAGCAGGTATGTCAACACCAAAAGGACATGGCATGCAGTATCTGCATCTTGTGCACGGTATTTTTATAAGCTTAGTAAGCTTTTCTTTAACTTCGTCATAAAGTCTAATGTCATGGTCACTAATGCAGTTGGGATAGGCATTTTCAGCATAGGCAACATTTTCGTCAATCATTTCAAATGTGTTCATGCCGCTTAAAACACATGTTACTTCTTTTCTGTTGTATAAAAAATCTAATCCCCATTGAACAGTACTTCTTTTTACTTCACCTTTGTTCCAAATTTCTTTTATATTTTCAGGCGGCTCCTGTGCCAGCTGCCCTCCTTTTAAAGGCTCCATAATTAAAACGCCCATACCTTTTGAATAGGCATATTCAAGCCCCTTTATACCTGCCTGGTATTCTGTGTCTAAATAATTAAGCTGTATAAGACAAAAATCCCATTTGTAGCTGTCTGTAATTTCTTTAAAAACATCAAAATTATCGTGGAATGAAAAACCTATGTATTTTATTTTTCCCTTATTTTTAAGTTCTTCAATGTATCCCAATATATTAAGACTTTTTGCCTTTTTCCAGGACTCACTGTCAAGGGCATGAATAAAATACAAATCAAAACAATCTGTATTCATTCTTTTAAGCTGACCCTCAACCATGTCCTTGCATTCTTCCAAAGAATTGCACAGCCAAAGAGGCAGCTTTGCCCCTAAATTTACTTTCTGCCTGTAACCGTCTTTAAGTGCCATTCCAACGGCTTTTTCTCCATTTCCATTGTAGTGATATGTAAATCCTGTATCTATGTAGTTTATTCCGCTGTCTATGGCATGTCTTAAAACATTAATAGCCTTTTCATAATCCACATCAGAAAAATCATCATTTTTTATAGGCAGTCTTACAGTACCTATGCCTAATGGAAATAATTTAAGCCCAGTTTTTCCAAGTTCTCTGTAAACCATATAAACCGCCTCCAAAAATCATTTTTTAATAGCCCACTCGTCAGATATGCGTTTCATGATTTCAGGTATATTTAAGTGCTGTGGACATTTAGGCAGACATGCACCGCATGAAGTGCAGTTTGTAGATCGTTTTGGGTCAAAAAATGCTCTGTTGTAGAAGTTTTTGGCATGCTCTATTGTGTTATACATAAATCCCATGTTGTAAGAATCAATGTTTGATGGTATGTCAACATCAAAAGGACATGGCAGACAGTATTGGCATCTTGTGCAAGGTATTTTAATAAGCTTTTCAAATTCTTTTTTAACCTCACCGTAAAGACTTACTTCTTCATCACTTAAAGAACCAATAGGAAACATATTTGCAGTTTCAATGTTTTCTTTAAGCATTTCCATTGTATTCATGCCACTTAATACACAGCTTACTTCTTTTTTGTTGAAAAGATACGCAAGACCCCATTGAGCAGCAGTTCTTTCGCTGTTGCATTTGTTCCAAATATTCTGAATAGGCTCTGGAGATTTTTTTGCCAGCTGACCGCCTTTTAATGGTTCCATAATCATAACGCCCAGACCTTTGGAATAGGCATATTCTAAACCTTCAGTTCCTGCCTGATAGTCTGTGTCCATGTAGTTGTGCTGTATAAGACAAAATTCCCATTTGTAATAATCAATAATCTCTTTTAAAAGAGGTACATTGCCATGGAAAGAAAAACCTATATGCTTTATTTTTCCTTCTTTTATCTTCTTGTCAAATAACTCAAATACACGGTATTTTTTTGCTAACTCCCAATGAGCATAATCCATGTTATGAAGAAGATATATGTCAAAATAATCTGTTTTTAATTTTTTAAGCTGATTTTCAAAAACTTCCTCACAGTCTTCGTAGCTTTTAACCTTCCAAACAGGAAGCTTCGAACCAATATATATTTTGTCCCTTAAATTATCCTCTTTTAATATGTCACCTATAACGACCTCAGCCATTCCTTCATGATAAGGCAGTGCAAGGTCAAAATAATTAACACCATTATCAATGGCATAGTGTACCATTTCTCTTACCTTTTCAACATCAATGTTTCGTACATCTCCGTCAGTAAAGGGCAGCCTCATGCAGCCAAAACCAAGGGATGAAAATTCAAGACCAGTGTTCCCTAATTTCCTGTAAATCACTTAAATCACACCCTTGTCATCTCCATACTTTTCCTTAAACTGATTTATAATTTCTATACTGGAGCTTGTTCCTATTCTTTCAGCACCATATTCAATAAGTGCCATTGCCTTATCAAGATTTCTTATGCCGCCTGAAGCTTTAATTTTAACCTTGTCGCCGGCAACTTTTTTAATAAGCTTTATGTCAGATACAGTAGCTACACCACCACCATATCCTGTGCATGTTTTAATATAATCAGCTCCTGCTGATGCAGTTGCTCTTGTTACAAGTTCTTTTTCGTCATCTGTAAGTACGCCTGTTTCAGCAATTACCTTTACAACAGCATGCTTTGATGCTTCTATAACTGCCTTAATTTCATTAACTATATAATCAAAGCGGTAATCCTTAAGCATACCCACATTTATAACCATGTCTACCTCATCAGCACCGTCTTCAACAGCCAGTTTTGCTTCGTAAGCTTTTACCTCTGTTTTGTTGGCACCAAAAGGGAAACCTATAACTGTGCATACAAGAACTCCGCTTCCTTCTAACTCTTTTTTAGCAAGTGAAACATAACAAGGATTTACACAAACAGCTTTAAAACCATAAGTTTTAGCCTCTGTGCAAAGCTTAATAATGTCTTTTTGTGTTGTGTTTTGTTTAAGTAATGTGTGATCAATATATTTTGCTATATCCTTTACTTCCATTTATTTTCACTCCCTCAAAAAATTTTCATAACTACTACAATAAAATCATATCATACCTTATGTTAAACTTCAAATAAAGTTAAATATAAAAAGCGGCTATATTATATTTATAGCCACTTTTTTAGAATTTAATAATAAATATTTATATTTTCATACTGGTCATACATAACTGCTCCGCCTGTAAGCACTTTTTTAAGGTCTGAAAATGATATGTATGATGTACCTTTTACATTTTTAATATCACAAACTTCGTTAAGCTTAACTCCGTCTGTAAATACTATTGGTAAAGGCTCAACAGATGCAAATATGTTGCTTCCATCAAGTTTATATGTAAACTCTGCTTTTTCTTCGTCTGTTGGAGATACAGCAGTTTTCATATTGTTAATTACAACACCGTCATTTTCATTCCAAGTAACCTGACAGCCTAAAAGCTCAAATACTTCTCTTACAGGAATGTAATCCGGTGAATAACCATCAGTATCTTCGATTTTTATAACGTCACATTTTAAATCCACATATTCATTGTTTATTACTATGTCGCCTGTAGGAGCTTTTAAATATCTAAGCTCATAGAATAAATCTTGAGTAATTATGCCGTTAAGTTCCTGTGGTGTAAATACGAAATACTTAATTCCTCCTGCATAAGGAGCTACTTCATAAGGCTGATAATATATAACAATGTTTCCACTATTATCAATGTAAAATCTGTCTTTAATCTCTGTTGAATTTACAGCACTTTCTGCATACTGATAGTAATTACTGCTGTCGGCATCAATTTTTTCATTAATAAGCTTTTTAATTTTTGATTCATATACAGACTTTGATAAAACAATATCCTCAAGTGTTAATAATTTTTCACTGTCTTTGTAGCCCACAAATGATTTAAGCCACTGCATACCATGAGCTCCACCTGTGTAGTTATAATTATATAAAACAACAGAAATCATGTTTTTACTTTCATAAACCCTTGCATAAACACTATATGAATGTGAAATGGCACTGGCATTCATTTTGTAATTTTTAGACATTTCTGTTTCCTGTGCTTTCACATAATTTCTGATTTCCTTGTTAAGAGTTTCTGCTAATTTAAATTCACTTTCATCAAATAAAATTAAAGCTTCTTCACTGTTGTATCTTATTACTTCTTTCTTGTCAACAAAAATTAATTTAGTAACATTTTCTACAACTTCGCCTTCAGGCTTTTCATCAACTGTTATAACACCAGATGATGCACTGTTTGCAAAAACCGTGCCTACTGCACCAAAAGACATAATAGCTGCCATAATTATAGATAAAACACGCTTTTTCATATTAACACCTCCATATATATTAAAATCAGTATAACATATATGAATGTAATTTTGTATTACAAATAAATAAAATAATAAAAAAAGAGCAGACATAAATGTCTGCTCTCTATTAATCTTAAAATATTAATTATTCAAAGATTTCTGTAACTGTACCAGCACCTACTGTTCTACCACCTTCACGGATAGCGAAACGAAGACCAGCCTGCATAGCTACTGGAGTGATAAGTTCGATATCCATATCTACGTTATCGCCAGGCATACACATTTCTGTACCTTCTGGAAGGCTGATTACGCCAGTAACGTCTGTTGTTCTGAAGTAGAACTGTGGTCTGTAGTTGTTGAAGAATGGTGTATGACGTCCACCTTCTTCTTTGCTAAGAACGTATACGTGACCTTTGAATTTTGTATGAGGTGTAATTGTACCTGGTTTAGCAAGAACCTGTCCTCTTTCGATTTCGTTTCTCTGAACACCACGGAGAAGAACACCGATGTTGTCGCCAGCTTCAGCCTGATCAAGAAGCTTTCTGAACATTTCTACGCCAGTAACAACAACTTTTCTCTTTTCTGTTGTAAGACCAACGATTTCAACTTCGTCAGATACTTTAACAACGCCGCTTTCAACTCTACCTGTAGCAACTGTACCACGACCTGTGATTGAGAATACGTCTTCAACAGGCATAAGGAATGGCTTGTCAACATCTCTTTCTGGGTTAGGAATGTATTCGTCAATGATTTCGAATAATTCAACAATCTTGTCGCCCCATGGTCCCATTGGATCCTGAAGAGCCTGGAAAGCTGAACCTCTAACGATTGGAATATCATCACCTGGGAATTCATACTCGTTAAGGAGTTCTCTGATTTCCATTTCAACAAGGTCAAGAAGTTCTTCGTCTTCAACCATGTCGCATTTGTTCATGAATACTACGATGTAAGGAACGCCAACCTGTCTTGAAAGAAGGATGTGTTCTCTTGTCTGAGCCATAGGACCATCTGTTGCAGCAACAACAAGGATAGCACCGTCCATCTGAGCAGCACCTGTGATCATGTTCTTAACGTAGTCAGCATGACCTGGGCAGTCTACGTGAGCGTAGTGTCTGTTAGGTGTTTCATATTCAACGTGAGCTGTAGAGATTGTGATACCTCTTTCTCTTTCTTCTGGAGCTTTGTCGATGTTGTCGAAAGCTACTTCTTCACCAAGACCATATCTTGCGTGTAATGTCTTTGTGATAGCTGCTGTTAATGTTGTTTTACCGTGGTCAACGTGACCAATTGTACCAATGTTAACATGTGGTTTGGTTCTTTCAAATTTTGCCTTTGCCATTTTGAAAATCCTCCTTAAATTAATGCGTAATAATCATCATTTTTTATTTGGTAAAATACCCCAAAAAAGACGATTTGCCTTATTTACTATTATAGTAAAAAAGAATGTTATTTGCAATAGTTTTTTATATAACAGCCTTATTCAGCTGCTTTTTTACCTGCAAGTACCTTTTCCTGAACACTCTTTGGACACTGTTCATAGTGGTCAACTTCCATAACGTAGTTACCACGGCCCTGAGTCTTAGAACGAAGGTCAGTTGAATAACCGAACATTTCAGCAAGTGGAACATAAGCATGTACAACCTGTACGCCGTTTCTTGCTTCCATACCTTCCATACGACCACGACGTGAGTTAATGTCACCAATAACATCGCCAAGGTAGTCTTCTGGAACTGTTACAGTTACTTTCATGATAGGCTCAAGAAGAACTGCGTTACCCTGTTTCATAGCTTCTTTGAAAGCCATAGAACCAGCAATCTGGTAAGCTGTTTCAGATGAGTCAACTTCGTGGTATGAACCGTCATATACGTCAGCTTTTACGCCAAGAACTGGGTAACCGCCAAGTATACCGCTCTGCATTGCCTGCTGGATACCTTTGTCAATAGCTGGGATATATTCCTTAGGAATAGAACCACCAACTGTTGAGTTGATGAATTCGTAGTTGTGTTCAGCGTCTGTGCCAATAGGTGTAAATCTAACTTTACAGTGACCATACTGACCACGACCACCTGACTGACGAACGAATTTAC
>CALWHO010000170.1 GCA_944380405.1 uncultured Lachnospiraceae bacterium | reverse complement strand
CTCTCCAACACTAAGCTTTTCGCTTTCTTCAATAATCTTTCTTGCCTCGTTATATGTAATGTCCATTATGCCGCCAACAACGCCCTGATTTATGTAATACTCCCTAAGACCTTCGTTGCTGTAGCCGTTTTTCTTAAATGTTTCCATTCTTGTAAGAAGCAGCTTTACATTTTTTCTGTAAACTTCTCCTATCTGCTGCTTGCTTTCAAAAGAGGTAAGCACATCAAGACCTTCAGAAAAGCCATCAATTATATTGCCGTAACGCATTATGAGCATATCAAAAAGACCGCCCATTCTTTTTTCGTCAAATGAATATTTGTTCCACATTTCGTTACAGCTCATAATATCATCGTCAAGCATCATTTTTTCTATATCGTCCAAAGAATGTCACCTCTCTTACAAAACAAAATCCCTCATTTTATTATACTTAAACATTTTACCACATATTTTTATAAGGCACAACCACACTAAAATAAAGTATTGTTTTAATCAAAAAATAAAGCCACACCTGTTTATTGATGTGACTCAGATTATCAAAAACCTGTTTTATGTAAGCGGAAAGGTTCGGAAAACAAAGGGTTTTCCGAATTAAATCCGCAGTCAGAATTCACTTCTGACGAGGAAAAGCAGGAGTTTCAAGGCTTTTTAGCTTCGGAATTTTGCCCATTGCAAAACGAATGGTGTTTCATCATGAAACACCATTCGCCCTTTTTCGTCGGGTTCTCCGATGGAACTTGGCACCCGCAAAGATGTGTGGGTCAGCAAAGCTGACTTTTCGAAGAAAAGTGCTGGCCGTGGCTTTATACTTCTGTCTGCTCGTCAAAGGCTTGAATGAAATGAGCCTTTGACGAAAGGGTGTCGACTTTTCGACACCCTAAAAGCCACACCTGTTTTGTAGGTGTGGCAGTAATATTAATCTTCGTTGCTCTTATAGTAAAGCATGCAGTGGCAATATCCAGTAAAGTTAGGGTCTTTAATCTGGTCTTTAAACTCCTTGCACATGCACTTTGTTTCTTCTGTTCTTTCAAGTCTGCATGGACAGTAGCCGCCAGTTCTTTCAAGACCTTCTTTAATTGTTTTAACAACTTCCTGATTTTCGTTTAATTTTATTTTCATATTATCACCCTCAATTTATTATTTAAGCATTGCCTCAATTTCAGGCTTTGAAATAAAACCAACTTTCTGAGCGGCAAGTTTGCCGTTTTTAAATACCAAAAGTGTAGGTATAGCTGTAATTCCAAACTTTGTTGCAAGCTCTGGCTCTTCGTCTACATTTACTTTACCAACTGTAAAAGATGTATTTTCCTGTGAAAGCTGTTCAATAATTGGAGAAATCATCTGGCATGGACCACACCATGTTGCCCAGAAGTCAACAAGCACTGGCTTATCACTATTAAGAACCATTTCGTTAAAGTTATCTTTTGTTAATTTTACTGCCATATAAATCAAATCCTTTCTTTATTAAATCAAATATTTCCTTTTCCTATTGATTATATTATATCATATATTTTATTTATATCATGTTGCATATGCAACTTATATTTCATTTCTGTGCTTAATTTTGCATATACTCTGTGTCATAGTGCCCATAGGACAGTATACACACCAAGAACGTGGTTTATACAAAAACATTGTTATTAAGCCTAAAAGTGTTGATGTAAGCATTACGCTGTAAAAACCAAGTGCAAACTGTGTTACCCAAGGTGTTACGCCTTCTGGCATTGCCCAGAAGAACGGCAGCTTAAATGCCCAAAATACTGTTATGGCACTTCCACCAGCCTTAGCACCTGCAAATACAAGATATGTTACATAAAGCATATTTATAAACATAATCATAAAAAATGCTAAAAAGCCGTATCTAAAAGCCTTTGTACCTATCCATTTAGGTGTCTTTTTATCCCTTGAAAGCTTTAAGTTTTTTCCAAGAACCATAAGAAGCTGACCTCTGCCGCAGTATTTGTTGCAAAATGTCTTGTCTTTTCCAAATATAGCCATTATTAAAGGCACCATAAAATCTATAAGCCCAAGCCATGCAAACATTATATTAAAAAAACCTAAAACAAGGAAAGCTATGGACCAAATCCATAAGTAATCGTACCACTTTTTATTATTCATTAAAAACTATCCTTTCTGTTATAAAAATAAATTTAAAGCAAATAATACTTTTGAGGTGATTTAAATGAATAAATCAAAAAAATCAAAAGACAATGTTTCAGGAAATGACACATACCAAATCCGCCAAAACTCTAATTATAAACATGGCTCATCAGCTCCTGATAACAACATATTTTTTGAAGGAAAAAGCAATCCTTTAAGCAGTAAAGGAAACTGATATTTTTTTATAAGGCGTCTTTTCAGACGTCTTTTTTTTATTTAAATTGCCTTTTCAATAACCTCAAGTGCTCCTGCTGGACAGTTTTTAACGCATATACCGCATCCTACGCATAATTCTTCGTTACATTTAGCATATACGCCCTTAAAAATATCTATTGCTTTTTTAGGGCATACCTTTTTGCATACTCCGCAAGATACGCATAAATTCTTGTCTACCGAAACACATCTTTTCATATTAAACATATCCCCTTTTCTTTATTATGGTTTAATTATAATGTGTTTACGGATTTATTTCTGTGATAAAGTCACTTAATCAATTAATTTTTCCAAAGTTTTTTTATCTTCAATTATAATTTTACCTCTTTTAGATGTAATAAGCCCATCTTTTGAAAGTTTATTTATAATACGGCTGACAGCTTCTCTGGCACTGCCTATGGCAAGGGATATTTGTTCATGGGTAATTATAATTGTGTTAGAGTCTGTTTTTTCGCTTTCTTCAAGCAAAAACGAAATTACCCTGCCTTCAAGAGACATAAATAAAAGTTTTTGCATTGCCTTTATAACATATGAAAACTTCTCTGTAAGTGTGCGGAAAGAAAAGTTTTCAACAGCCATATTTTTTTCTGCCACAGATGTAAATACCAAAAGAGGTATTATTTCAAGGCTGCATTTTCCTTCTGCCTCTATTTCCACATCAAATGTAACACCTTGCATAATACAGCTCATAGAAAGTATGCAGTATTCGCCTTTTCTAAGACGAAAAATTGTGGCAGTGTTACCCTTTTCATCTGTAAAATATACCCTTGCAACACCTGAAGAAACCATAATAAGTCCAAGACATTCTCTTTCAGGTGAGTATATAAGCTCTTTATCGTCATATTCTTTTTTAATACAGCTTTCAGAAAATATTTTCTTCTCACTTTCCGAAAGCTTGTCCCAAAAAGGAAGTTCTTTAATTAAATTACAATCCATATATTTTTAATGCCGTTATATTAATAACGGCATTTCCTTTCCATATAATTTATTTTTTAAGTCTATTTTTAACATTTTCAAATTCTTCTTCATAAGAAATTTCTTTTTTGGCAACACCGCTTTTTATTGCTGCTTGAGAAACAGCTGCTGCAACAGTTGGCCCAACTATTGGGTCAAAAGCCTTTGGTATAATGTAATCAGCTGAAAGCTCATCATCTTTAACTATTGAAGCAAGAGCATAAGCTGCTGCAAGCTTCATGTCATCATTAATGTCTGAAGCCTGAACGTCAAATGCACCTCTAAATATTCCAGGGAAAGCTAAAACATTATTAATCTGGTTTGGATAATCACTTCTGCCTGTTGCCACAACCATGGCACCGCCTGCTTTTGCATCATCAGGGAAAATTTCTGGTGTAGGGTTTGCACAGGCAAATATTATTGCTTTTTCAGCCATAGTTTCAACCATTTCTTTTGTCAAAACCCTTGGTGCACTTACACCTATAAATATGTCTGCATTTCTTATAACGTCTTTAAGTACGCCTTCTTTTCGTGACATGTTTGTAATTTCGGATATTTCTTCTTTAACAGCATTTAAATTTTCTCTTCCCTTATATATAGCACCTTTTGTGTCGCACATTATTATGTTTTTAAAGCCGTCTTTTAAAAGAAGCTTTGCTATTGATATTCCAGCAGCTCCAACGCCATTAATTACAATATTAACATTTTCTTTTTTCTTTCCTGTTACCTTTAAAGCATTTATAAGACCTGCAAGAGATATTATAGCTTTTCCGTGCTGGTCATCATGGAAAACAGGAATATCACATTTTTCTTTTAATCTTCTTTCAATTTCAAAGCACCTTGGAGCAGATATATCTTCAAGGTTAATGCCGCCAAAGCTTCCTGAAATAAGAGCTATTGTGTTTACTATTTCTTCAACGTCATTACTTTTTACACAAAGAGGAAATGCGTCAACATCGGCAAATTCTTTAAAAAGTACGCATTTTCCTTCCATAACAGGCATGCCTGCCTCTGGGCCAATATTTCCTAATCCTAAAACTGCAGAGCCATCTGTTGCCACAAGACATAAATTGCCCCTTCTTGTATATACATAAGACTTTAATATGTCTTTTTGTATCTCAAGACAAGGCTGAGCAACGCCTGGTGTATATGCAACAGATAAGTCTTCTTTTGTTTCCACCTTAACACGTGAAATAACTTCAATTTTCCCCTGCCACATTTCATGTTTAATTAATGCTTCTTTACCATAATCCATATATAAAACCTCCTTGCTCTAAGGTTAAATTATATTATTTATGCCTCTATTCTTGTATTATACATTATTATACTGTATGATAAAACAGAAAATGTAATAAAAAAATTTTAGGAGGTAAAATGAATTATTATGAAAAAAGGTAATCCTTTAGCGCTTATTCCTATATTGGTATTTCTCCTTCTTTTTATAGCAGTAGGCGTAATTGACAGCTCAAGGGGCGGTCTTTTTGGCGACTCCCTTCCTGCCATTGTAGGGTTTGTAATTGCTCTTGTTGTGGCATTTTTGCAAAATCCAAAAGGAGAAAAACTTTCATTTGAGCAGAAACTTAACAACATGGCAAAAGGCGCTGGTGACGAAAACATTATGATAATGTGCCTTGTATTTATACTTGCAGGTGCATTTTCAGCATCAGTAAAGGCAGCAGGCGGTGCAGATTCTGCCGTTAATTTCGGTCTTTCAATAATGCCTGGAAATATAGCCATTGTTGGCGTATTTGTTGTTGGCTGCTTTATTTCCACATCAATGGGTACTTCTGTAGGCACAATAGTTACTCTTGCTCCTATAGCAATAAGCATAAGCGAAAAAACAGGCATTGCAATGCCTCTTTGCATAGGTGCAGCAGTATGTGGAGCTATGTTTGGAGATAACCTTTCAATGGTTTCCGATACAACAATAGCTGCTACTCGTACTCAGAACTGTGATATGAAAGATAAGTTTCGTGAAAACTTTAAAGTTGCTCTTCCAGCAGCCATAATAACAGCCATTCTCCTTTTCGTGCGTACATCAGGAAATGACTATGCAATTACAGAGCCTTTGGAATATAACATAATCAGAATAATTCCATACCTTGTTGTACTTATAGGTGCTCTTGCCGGATTTAATGTATTTTTGCTTCTTATAAGCGGAACAGTTTTATCAATAGCAATAGGCATTTATTTTGGTGACTTTACACTTATAGAAAGCTTTGGCATTATGGGCGAAGGCATTATGGGTATGTACGATATTACAGTAATATCAATAATAGTTGCAGGTCTTGTATCCCTTGTAAGGCAAAACGGTGGTATAGACTGGATACTTTATAACATAAGAAAATTAATACATGGCAGAAAAGGTGCTCAGATAGGTATAGCTGCTCTTTCATCACTTGTTGACTGCTCAACAGCCAATAACACAGTTGCAATAGTTATTGCAGGCCCTATAGCAAAAGAAATATCTGACGAATATAACATTTCACCAAGAAGAACAGCTTCAATACTTGATATATTTACATCAGTATTTCAGGGCATAATACCATATGGTGCTCAGCTTCTTTATGCCTCTGCTGCAACAGCAGGTGCTGCAGTTTCTGTTTCTTCTGTTGAAATAGTTCCATATTGCTACTACCCTATAATACTTGGTATATGTGCAATAATATTTATAATTTTTGAAAAAAATAAATAAATACAAGTAACTGCCTGATTTTTCAGGCAGTTATTTTTTAGGCTGAAGAGTTTGGGGAACGAAGAGTTCTCCAACTGGAATCCGTAGTAAAGAACCCGACGAACAAGGGCAGCGTAGCTGTTTTGCGTAAGCAAAATTCCGACGGAATTCACTTCCGACGAGGAAAAGTAGGAGTT
>CALWHO010000169.1 GCA_944380405.1 uncultured Lachnospiraceae bacterium | reverse complement strand
AAAAGCAAATATCCATAAAAAAATAGGTATTATAGGCGGCGGACAGCTTGGCCAGATGATGATACTTGAAGCCAAAAAAATGGGCTTTTATATAACAGTTTTAGACCCAACATTAAAATGCCCTGCTCATACAATAGTTGATGAACATATAGTTGCAGACTTTGACGATAAGGACGCTATACGCCTTCTTGCTGAAAAGTCAGATGTAATTACATACGAGTTTGAACATATAGATTCACAGGTACTTAAAGAGCTTGAAGCCGAAGGTAAAAAAGTATACCCAACAGCTGCAAGCCTTGAAATAATTCAAAATAAATTCTCACAGAAAACACTTCTCCAGAAACATAATCTTCCTGTACCTGAATTTATGTCAGTTTCTTCTCCAGAAGATATACTTAAAGCTGGTAAGGAATACGGTTTTCCACTTATGCTTAAATCCTGCACAGGCGGCTATGACGGTAAAGGCAACCACGTTGTAAAGAATGAAAATGACTGCGAAAACGGTTTTAATGCCCTTGGCGGTGGTAAACTTCCTCTTATGGCAGAAAAATTCTTCCCATTTACAATGGAAATTTCAGTTCTTGCCTGCCGTGCTATAAATGGCGATATTAAGGTTTACCCAGTTGCTGAAAATATACATAAAGACAGCATACTTGACGAAACAAAAGTTCCTGCTAATATCTCAAAAGAAACAACTGAAAATGCTATGGCTCTTGCTAAAAGTGTTATGGAAGTATTTGAAGGCGTTGGCATGTTCTGTATAGAAATGTTTGTTGGTAAAGATGGCTCTGTAGCAGTAAACGAAGTAGCCCCAAGACCTCATAACTCAGGTCACTATACAATAGAAGCCTGCGTAACAAGCCAGTTTGAACAGCATATAAGAGCCGTTTCAGGGCTTCCTCTTGGCGACCCATCTCTTGTGCGTCCAGTTGTAATGCGAAATATACTTGGCGAAGAAGGCTATAAAGGTAAAGCTATAGTTGAAGGTGCTGATGAATGCCTTGCAATTCCTGGCGTAACACTTCATGTATATGGTAAAGAAGAAAGTAAGCCAAAAAGAAAAATGGGCCACCTTACAGCTACAGCTTTAACACTTGAAGAAGCAGAAAAAAATGCAGCAAAGGCTAAAGAAGCAGTTAAAATACTTGGTGAAATTAAAATGTAACTAAATTCGGCGGATAATATCCGCCGTTTTTTTGTTTGTCAAATAAAAAATATATTATATAATGTAATTAGATGTATGTTCTCTCTTTATCCAAAGGCAGGTGACCATTATGAAAATATACAGCAAAAGTACACTTGTAATAACTCTTATTGTGGGTGCAATTTTTATTATAAACGGAATTAAACACGAGCCTGTGTCTTTGTTTCGTATAATCATTGGTATATATATAATAGTGCAAGGTCTTTATGTTGCCCTTACAAAAGAAGGATATGATGAGGACAAATTAAAGGCAAAGCTTGGCAAAGAAATTTATAGAGAAAAATTCGGCAGCTTTGGCATATTTGTTCCATATACCTCAATAGTAATATTCCTCCTCGCATGGCTTATTGCGTTCATTTTTAAAGTAACAACCATAATTAAAATTATAGTAGCAATTCTTATGATATTAGCTGTTATTTTCTCTATATGTCTTGCATGGTGGTATCAAAAAGAACTCAATAAAAGATATAGCGAAGAAATAAATAAAAAGCAAGGATAAAACCTTGCTTTTTTGTATGTAAAAATATTCATGCAGAAAGAAGCTCGTTTTTTCTGCCCATAATTTCGTTTATTCTCTCTTCCAAAAGCCTTATGTACTGCTTATTTCTTGTAACTCTTATGTGACTTGTAAGAAGCCTTATGTCAGTAGATTTTGGTAAACGGTGCCTTGCAACATTATCTCTTATAACAACAGCAACCCTCATGCTTCTGCAATGGGTGTGAAGCTGGAAATTATCAGGATTATAAACTATCCATTCGTTTTTGTTCCTGTGAGATTTCTTAATTTTAAGCATCAATAAACCGCCTCCTATTTATTTTATGTATAAATAAAAAACCGCCTGAAACGCATGTTTCAAGCGGCAAAATAAACACAAGAAATTATTAAGCTTTGTCCTAAAAAACCATTATTAATGCAGGCGCAAAGACATTCTTTTTTGTCTTTTAAAACAATATTTAAATTGTAAGATTTTCTTCTTTCCAATCTAAAACCCCTGCCTTTAATATTGTTTATTTGTATCTATATTATGTTTTTATTATAAATAAAATTAAACTTTTTTCCAATAGATTTATAGTAATTTTTAAGTAAAATTTTTGTTTCTATAAATTATTGATTAAAAAACTTCATTACTATTTTTTTGTTTGAAAACATATTTGTTTCATAATCTATCTCTAATTCCTGCCATCCTTCATTTAACTCATATATTAAAGAACCTGTAAGTTTTTTACCAGGTGCTATTGTGCCGTCAACTGTTTCATCACTTACATAAGACTGTGATATAGAATATCCATCTTCATAAGCATCAAAACTTACTATACTGCTTATGCTTTCTTCACTGTCTGATGTATTTTCAAATTCAAAATCAACTTTGTAATAAATCTTTCCGTCCTCTGGCTGTAAAAATTGATTATCTGAAACATACTTGCCTGCAGATAAAATTTTTATTAAAACACCATTATCATCTATTACATCACCAACAGTATAGTACTCTTTTTCTTCTATATCTTCAGTTTCTTCTGCTGCTTCATTGTTATTTTCTTCTGAAGATACGTTTTCTCCACTTGAACTGCTGCTTACCTGTGTACTGGTAGCAGGCGTAGACTCCTTATCATCCCCAGAACTTCCAAATATTGCAACTAATAAAAATAAAACTACAACAACTATAATACCTATTAAACATCCGCTTTTGCCTTGTTTTTTCCTGCAGTTAGGACATATTTTAGCACCCTCAGGAATTTCACTTTTGCAGTATTTACAAAGCTTTTTATTGTTGTTTTCCATATCCATAATACCACTCCTAAATAATAAATTATTTTCCCGTTATTTGATAAAAAATTACATTTTAAGGAATGTCAATATTATACGTATTATGGACATTCTATTTTCCCCTAAATAAAGGGAATTTTTTATTCTCTGCTTCTTGTAAGCTCTTTTTCGCCATATTGACTGAGCCATTCGTTAACAGTATCAACACATGAAACGCCTTTATTTATGGCAATTATTATTATGGCATCTCTCTGCCTTTTTGGATAAAGAGCAGGCATTTTGTAAAGCTCTAAAGCTCTTTGTGTTTCTTTAAGATTCATACCCATGGCAATAAAAATCCTTAAAAGCTTGTCCCTGTCTGTTGTGTGGCTTTCACCGCTTAGTATTTTGTAACCGTATTTTTGCGGTATATCGGCTTTTTGAAATATGTCCTGCCTTTTAAGCTTCTTTTCTTCTATAATAAAATCAATGTATGAAACAAAACTTAAGCTGTCAGCAATAAACCTGTCTTTTAAACCTTCAATATCCCTTTTTCTTGAGTTTACCAAAATATTCATAAGCTCTGATGTGCTTTCCTGCTCCATAACATACCTCCTATTTACACATATTGTCGTAATGTGGTAAGATTATACTGCATTTTTCAAAAAATAACAATGTGTTTTAAATAGAGGTGTATACCTATGAATGTGGAAGCTCAGCTTCGCCTGTCCTACTATACCGAAATAGCCAATATAAACGAAAAGCATAATGTAAAGCTTGTTCAGCATACAGAAACAGGTAAAATTTTTGTGCTTAAAAAGCTTGAAGTTTACAGTCTTTCAGTATATGAATTTTTGTCAAAAAATA
This sequence comes from uncultured Lachnospiraceae bacterium, assembly GCA_944380405.1. Lineage (GTDB taxonomy): Bacteria > Bacillota > Clostridia > Lachnospirales > Anaerotignaceae > HGM11808. Next base: position 4,998 of record CALWHO010000169.1, on the reverse strand, counting down.
CATTTAATGGTGTAGCAAAAATTGAGGAAATAATAGAAAGTGAAAACTGCCTTTATATAATTGAAGAATATATATCAGGCTATACTTTGCGTGAAATAATAGATAAAAAAGGCTGCATTCCAGAGAAAAAAGCAGCTAAATATATAATGGACCTTTGCAGTATATTAGAGCCTTTCCATAGCCTTAATCCGCCAATAGTCCATAGAGATATAAAGCCTTCTAATATAATAATAGACCCACATAATAATGTATACCTTATTGATTTTAACTCGGCTAAAGAAATATCATCAAATAAAACAGAAGATACATTTCTTATGGGAACATTTGGCTATGCAGCACCAGAACAATATGGCTTTTCACAGTCAACACCTGCTGCCGATATATACGCCATAGGCGTTTTGCTAAATGAACTTTTAACAAGCCGCCTTCCTAACGAAACTCTTTATGCTGGAAAACTCCAAAATATAATTAAAAAATGTATACAGCTGGACTCAAAAAATAGATATCCTTCTGTAACTAAACTATCAGTAGGTATAAAAAAGATAATCTCTCCAATTACAATTAATTCATATAGGGAGCTTCTGCCTCCAGGCTTTAGAAGCAGAAACCCTATTGTTATTGCAGCATCATTTATATGGTATTTGTTTTTTATATCATTAAGCCTTACAATGGGAGTAAGTAATGCAGCTTCACATAGTGAAGTTATTTTAAACAGAATATTTTTCTTCCTTGTCTGCCTTACAGAAACATTCTGGGTTGGAAACTATCAAAATGTGTGGTCTAAACTGCCATTATCAAATAGCAAAAATATGTTTATAAAAATAACAGCTATTATAATTTATGGTATTGTATTTATGTTTGCACTGGTACTTATACTTGTTATAATTACTGAAACATCATTTAAGCAATAAAAAAGCTCTTGGAAATCCAAGAGCTTTTTTGTTATGCGGGCAGTGGGACTTGAACCCACACGTAGTCACCTACGTCAGATTTTGAGTCTGATGCGTCTGCCATTCCGCCATGCCCGCAAAATGAACTTACCAAAATATTTTATCATACATAATATTATATTTCAAGTTTAAGTTAAAAAAATAAAAAGACGGCAATTAAAATACCGTCTTTTTAAATTCTCATTTAAGCAATTCTTTTACAAAACCGCTTACAATTTTGTTGTCGGCTCTTCCCTTCACCTTTGGTGTAACAAGTGCCATAACTTTACCCATGTCTTTCATGGTAGTAGCACCGCTTTCTGCAACAGCAGAAGCAACAATTTCCTTAATTTCGTCTTCAGTCAACTGTTTTGGAAGATAGCCCAACAAAACTTCAATCTCTTTGTTAAGATTTTCAATCAAATCAGCTCTGCCGCTTTTTTCAAAGTCAGGCAATGAATCACGACGTTTCTTAAGTTCTTTTGCAATAACATCAAGAACGCCTTCATCATCAAGCTCAATTTGCTTGTCTTTCTCAATTTGAAGTACACCAGAACGAATAAGCTGCACTGTATTTTTACGTATAGTGTCTTTTTCCTTCATGGCAGTCTTCATATCCTGTAAAAGTGTCTCTTTTAAAGACATTCAAATCATCTCAGCTTTCAATTATCTAAACTTACGTTTTCTTGCAGCCTCTGATTTCTTTTTACGTTTTACGCTAGGCTTATCATAGTGTTCTCTTTTACGAACTTCACCCATTATACCATCTCTGGCACAGTTTCTTTTGAAACGACGAAGAGCGCTATCTAAGGATTCGTTTTCTTTTACCTTTACCTCTGACATGAATTTCCCTCCCCTCGGTTAATGAGTTTCCTGTGTTGAGAGTGAAATACTTATACTCACCTTTCGCCACATACTATAAGATTATACACAAAAAACACACCTACGTCAACAGTATTTAGACTTTATTTTTTCTTTCTTTTAAATACTGCAAAACCAAGAGGCGGAATAGTTATGTCAATGCTTCTTGGCATTTTTGAACACTGAATTTCTTCGCTTGTAAATACGCCTTCGTTAATAACTCCTGAACCACCGTATTCTTTGCTGTCGCTGTTGAATACTTCTTCATATTCGCCTTCAAGAGGAACTCCAAGTCTTGTATGGTGAACAGCCTCTGTGAAGTTGCATACAAATACAAGCCTGTCGTCTGGGTCATTGCCACGTCTTTCAAATGAAAGTATGCTTCTTTCAGCGTCGTCACAGTCTATCCATTCAAAACCAGCCGGGTCAAAATCCTTTTCCCACATGCACTTGTTTTCAAGATAGAAGTGATTTAAGTCCTTAACGTATTTTTGTAAATTTTTGTGTGTATCATACTGAAGTATGTGCCAGTCAAGGCTTCTTGCTTCGCTCCATTCGCTGAACTGTCCTATTTCATTGCCCATAAACATAAGCTTTTTGCCAGGATGAGCATACATAAAGCCATAAGCTACTCTTAAGTTGGCTGCCTTCTGCCAAATATCTCCAGGTACTTTATATATCATAGAGCCTTTCATATGAACAACCTCGTCATGTGAAAGTACAAGTATAAAGTTTTCGTTATAGTTATACATCATAGCAAATGTAATGTTGTTATGATGATATTTTCTGTAAACAGTGTCCTTTTTGATATAGCTTAAAAAGTCGTTCATCCAGCCCATGTTCCATTTAAGGCTGAAACCAAGACCGTTATACTTAACATCTCTTGTAACACCTTCCCATGATGTTGACTCCTCTGCCATCATCATAACACCAGGACATGTTTCTTTTATAATTGAGTTCATGTGTTTGAGGAACTCAACAGCATCAAGGTTTTCTCTGCCGCCATACTGGTTAGGAACCCACTGACCTTCGTTTCTGCAGTAGTCAAGATAAAGCATAGACGCTACAGCATCAACTCTAAGACCGTCAATATGGAACTCGTTTATCCAGTAAAGAGCATTAGCTATAAGGAAGTTTTTAACTTCGTTTCTGCCGTAGTTAAATATATATGTTCCCCACTCTACATGCTCACCAAGTCTTGAATCCTGATGTTCGTAAAGTGCTGTACCGTCAAAACGAGCAAGACCAAACTCATCTTTAGGGAAATGAGCAGGAACCCAGTCCATAATAACTGCTATGCCGTTTTGGTGGCAAACATCTATAAGATGCATAAATTCCTTAGGACTTCCGTATCTGCTTGTAGGTGCATAATATCCTGTAACCTGATAACCCCAGCTGCCGTCAAAAGGATACTCAGTAACAGGCATAAACTCAATGTGAGTATAACCCATTTCTTTAACATACTTAACGAGCTTGTCTGCCATTTCAGTATATGTAAGGAATCTATCGCCTTCTTCAGGTACTCTCATCCAGGATCCCATGTGTACTTCGTAAATATTAATAGGCTGATTATATCTGTCTGTTTCGCTGCGCATTTTAATCCATGCATCGTCGTTCCATTCATAGCCGTTTATGTCATAAATTACAGTTGCATTTTTAGGTCTAAGCTCACTGCAATTTCCGTAAGGGTCAAATTTAAGCACACTTCTTCCGTCAGCTGTTTTAACTCTGTATTTGTACTTGTCAAACTCTCTAAGTCCAGGAATAAAAAGTTCCCAAATGCCGCTTTCTCCAAGAAGCCTCATCTGGTTTCTTCTGTCGTCCCAGTTGTTGAAATCGCCTACTACGCTTATGCTCTTTGCATTAGGTGCCCATACAGCAAAGCTTACGCCCTCAACACCTTTAACTGTTTTGATGTGTGAGCCAAGTTTTTCATATATTTTGTAATGATTTCCCTGTCCGAAAAGGTATCTGTCATACTCCCCAATCTGAGGCTCAAATACATACTGGTCCTCTGTTTCCCAAACATTACCGTCACCAAAGTCAACAGAAAGTATGTATGGGAAAAATCTCTTACGTCTTTTAAGCACTAATTCAAAAAATCCTGCATCATGTATCTGCTCCATGGCATAATGCTTGCCGCTTTTCTTTTCAATAACGTCAATGCTTTTTGCTCCAGGTATAAGCTCTCTTACAACAAGAACATTTTTATCATCAACAACCAGTTCGTGCATTCCCAAAAAACTATGTGGGTCGCCGTACTCAGCTTTTATAAGTCCGTTTATTTCATTAATACTAAGTGTACTTTTCACATTACCACTCCTTTAAAACATAAGGCAAAAACAATTCAAATTATTTGCATTTTTCAAATGCCTGTTCAAAGTCTGCTATAATGTCATCTGCGTTTTCAAGACCAACTGAAAACCTTATCATGTCTGGTGAAACTCCACAAGCTACAAGCTCTTCGTCTGAAAGCTGTCTGTGAGTTGTGCTTGCTGGCTGAAGAACACAGCTTCTTGCATCTGCAACGTGTGTAACAAGGGCAACAAGCTTAAGTGAGTCAATAAATTTCTTGCTAGCTTCTCTGCCGCCTTTAACACCAAAACTCATAACACCGCTGCAGCCCTTTGGAAGATACTTCTGAGCAAGGTCATAATATTTGTCACCTTCAAGACCTGGATAGTTAACCCATGCACACATTTCGTGATTTTTAAGATACTTGGCAAGCTTAAGAGCGTTTTCGCTATGTCTTTCCATTCTAAGGTGAAGTGTTTCCATACCAAGATGTGATAAATAGCTGTTAAAAGGTGATGGAGTCATACCAAAGTTTCTCATAAGCTGAGCTCTTGCCTTTGTAATAAAAGCAGCTTCGCCAAATGCCTTTGTATAACTTAAACCGTGATAGCTTTCGTCAGGCTCTGAAATTCCAGGGAACTTGCCGTTATCCCAGTTAAAGTTTCCACCATCTATAATCATGCCACCAAGAGCTGTTGCATGACCGTCAATATATTTAGATGTTGAGTAAACAACAATGTTTGCACCAAGTTCAAGAGGCTTACAAAGCATAGGTGTAGCAAATGTGTTGTCTACAATAAAAGGAATATCAAGTGTTTTTGCTATGTAAGAAAACTTTTCAAAATCAATTACGTTTATAAGTGGATTACCAATTGTTTCGCCAAATATAGCCTTTGTGTTTTCTTTAGCAAGA
>CALWHO010000168.1 GCA_944380405.1 uncultured Lachnospiraceae bacterium | reverse complement strand
GTGCCTGCCGTTTCTCCGCCTAAAAATGAAAAAGCTATAATAACAAAGGCTGAAATCCATATTGATTTTTTGCTTTTTCTGCCTAAAACTTCATTTATCTCTATTGTCATAAAACTTAGTGAATAACAGCAGAAAGACACAATACTCATAAGCCACATGCCCATAATTACAATATCCTGTCTTTCAAGAAGCATACCAGGAAAATCGGTGCTGTTCATCATCTGTAATACTGACCAAAGTTTTACGCTAACCTCATTTGCACCATATCTGCAAAGAGCAAGTGCCGACAACGCTCCAGTAAAAAGCCCCAAAAACAAAAAGCTTTTGGCACCTTCTATGCCAACTTTTTTAGTTTTTGACGGTGACACAAGAGGCAGCAAAAATATAAGGTTTTCAATACCCATAAATGAAAATAGTATGCCTTTTGAAATATTAATAGTCTGGGAATTTAATAAAAATGTTCTTTTAAGCTCCCTAAAATCACAGTCAAAAGATGTAATTATAAATACATAAATGCCACCAAGGAGTATGAAAAACGCCGCTATTTCACCAAACCTTGCCCTTGACTCAAAGCCTTTCTGGCACAAAAACAAAGCACACAAAACAAGGAGAAGTATTGCCGCTATTTTTGATGTACCTCTTACAAATACACCGCTGGCTATAAGTGCAGAAAGATTTATAAAATATCCGCCCATAACAGCTGTTTTAATAAAAAACAATATACATAGTATCTTAAAAAACAAATTCTTTTTTGTTGTGCTGCCCTTTTTATCAATAATGTATGAAAAAAGCCAAATAGCACCTGCACCTATGAGAAATGACAGCATATATGATAAAAAAATGCCTTCCGCAGCACCTGAAAAAAGCACTAAAGGCAAATAAACAATATATATCCCTGCAAAATCAGAAAATATAAGTGCTTTAAGCTGATGACATGATATTTTTCCGTTATTGGAAAACATTATATATCACCGCCCTTTCTCATTCGTATTTTCTGGCTATTTTTAGCAAACACAGGTCTTTTAATCATTTTGTATATAGGTCTTCTTATTACGCTGTCTTTGTAGTCCGTATAATCATCATCATCAACACCACAAAATGGGTATAAATACGGAAAATTAAAGCTTTCCAAAGAGCATAAATGACCAATTACAAATATAACTCCTATCCAAAAGCCAAGCATACCAAAAAATGCAGAAAGTATAATAACAATATACTTAACAAGCCTTAAAGCCGACACCATAGCCGTGTTAGGCACAACAAAGCTGCATATTCCAGAAAGTGCTACAACTATAACAACCATAGGTCCAACAATGCCTGCCTCTACTGCCGACTGACCTATTATAATACCTCCAACAATACCTATTGCAGAGCTTACAGGCGAAGGAAGTCTTACACCTGCTTCTCTTAAAAGTTCAAAGGCAAACTCCATAATAAGAAGCTCCACAAGGCTTGGGAAAGGCACATTCCCCCTGCCTGCAGCTGCCTTGAGTGCCAAAGATGTAGGTATCATATTGGCATGAAAAAGTGTAAGGGCAATATAAAGTCCTGGCAAAAGAGTAGCCACTCCAGCAGCAATATATCTTAAAAGCCTTAAAAAGCTTACTATTTCCCATCTTTCGTAATAGTCCTCTGCTGCCTGAAAAAACACATTAAATGTTGACGGCACTATAATTACAAAGGGTGAATTATCAACAACAATAACAATTCTGCCCTCATATATAGACGCTGCCGCTTTATCAGGTCTTTCTGTAAGCTGCATTTGTGGAAAAGGCGAAATTGAGTTTTTTTCAATCATCTGCTGCAAATAACCGCTATCAATAATCATGTCTATATCAAGGGCTTTTATTTTGTTTATTACATCATTAACAATATCGCCTCTTGCCACATCTTCAATATACATTACGGCTATGTCTGTTTTGCTTCGTCTGCCGCATCTCATACGGCGTACCTTTAATGATGCATCTCTTATTCTACGGCGTATAAGAACAGTGTTTATGCTTCCTGCTTCTGTAAAGGCGTCTTTTGGACCATATACAGTCATTTCAGTTTCAACCTTAGGTATACCCCTTGTAGGCCAGCCTTTTGTTGAAATTACAAATGCCTTTTTATAGCCTTCTGTTAATACAACGCTGTCACCCCATAAAACAGCAGAAACTACATTATTAATATCTCCTTCTTCTTTTACATCACCTACAGTTATGCCCTTTAAAGCAATATCTGCTGCACTTTCGCCTTCAAACTTATGCATAAGGTCTGTAAGTATAGACTCTCTTACTGTTTCGTTATGGATAATATTATCTGTATATATAAGGCAGCATGGCTTTATACCTGCCTTAAATATTTTAAATATAACATCATCGCAGCCTTTAAATATATTTTTAAGTTCATTTATGTTGCTGTTCATGTCTTCTGTTAAATACATAAAAATCACCCAAATATATCTTTTTCCACAGACCATAAAAATATACAAAAAAAAGACTTCTAAGTAAAAACTTAGAAGTCTAAGACTATAAAAAAACATATTCTATAAATTATATCTACTGCGGAAGGGTTTGGGAAACAAAGAGTTTCCTAACTGGAATCCGCAGTCGGAATTCACTTCCGACGAGGAAAAGCAGGAGTTTCAAGGCTTTTGAGCCGATGGAACTCCTGCTTTATACTTCTGTCTGCTCGTCAAAGGCTTGAATGAAATGAGCCTTTGACGAAAGGGTGTCGACTTTTTCGACACCCTTATACTCCTAAGTAAAAACTTAGAAGTCTTAATTGTTTTTATTTTTTTTACTGTGCTGACTGTATAACAGATGGATTTTCAAACTCAAACACTTTCATATCATGGTTATATGTGTTTGTAAGTAAATCGTTTTCTGCACTCTTAAGACCAAGCTCTGCCTGTTTAAGAGTAAGTTCTGTTACATTGCCAAGATTATAATTTGTAAGTGCTGTGTTATATGTTGTCTGAGCATCTACAAGAGCAGCCTCAAGGCTTTCTCTTTCAAGCTCATACTTCATAACATCGTTATATGTTGCAGCAATACTTACTTTCATGTTATCAACAGCATCGCCATAGTTTCTTGAAGCTGAGTTATATGAATACTCATTTTGAAGGTAGCTATATGGCTCTGTTGAGTAAACAGAAATATTTTTAATTGTTGCTGCCAAGTCTTCATTATTTTCAAGTATTTCAAGGCTTGGGTTATTGCTTACAGATGTTGAAATATAGCTTTCAAGTGACCTTGTCATTTCCATTGGAGCATAGTCTACGTTATACTCTATTTCAAAATCCGTTCCCTGGCTAAGACCTAATGCATTACCAAGGCTTTCATAAGTCTTTTCAATAGTAAGCTTTGTCTGCTCTAATGTACTTTTGTCTTTTTCAACATTATTTTTTGCTGTCTGTAAATCGTTATCACTTATAATACCAAGCTTATTTTTAAGTAAGCTTTGATTATAGCTTTCAAGAGTTAAGTAATACTTATCCTCTAAAAGCTCAATACCTGCTTCTGCCTGCTTAATACCAGAGAAATAATTTCTAACAAGGTATTCACTGCCTATAGTAGCTATTTCTTTATTAAGCTTACTTTTTTTAATATTGCTTTCAAGTGTCTTGGCATTTGTAAGTATTGTGCCTGTTGCATTATTCATAGTTCCCTGACCAAGCTGTCCAAGAGAAACTATTGTTGATTCAAACTGCTGTACAAGCAATTCGTTATTTTTTTCCATTAAGTCAAGTGACTCATTAAGGGTAGCAAGACTTGAGTTATTTTTCACAGCAAGCTCCACCGCTTCTTCGTATGTAATAACTCTTTTTTCTTCTGCCTGCTTTTCAGCTCCATATACTGTGCTTACGCCCATAATAAGCGAAAGAGCCGCTGCGGCAATAAATTTTAACTTCATACCATTTATTACTCCTTACTATTAATCATTGCTGTCTGTTGTAGGATATTCATTTATAATGTGGTATGTGTAAGTTGTACGAGTACCTTCGTTATCCATTACGTCAAATGAAAGGTCTGCCTTTTCCCAATCAGATGGAATAAGTTCAAATAAAAGGAAGCCTTCTGTTCTGTCAGAATCAGATTTTGCTTTCTTTATGTAAGAAGCACCCCACTGCTGATCCCATTTAGATGGAGATACATAAAGTTTATACTCTTCTCCGTCAACAGTAAGTTCTGCACTGCTGTTTACAATTGTAAAGCTCTTATCCTGAGTTGTTCTGTTTAAGCATTCAACATAGAACTTTGTCCAACCAAGACCTTTATCTCTTGTAATAGCAGAAACTGAAACCTTAAATTCATTTTTAGTAACTGAAATAGGAAGCTCTGAATATGAAACAGATACCTTATCAGGGTCGTTAACATAAACAGGAACTTCAACCTCTACAACTTTTTCAACCACTTCAGGTTCAAGGTCAACTGATACCATTTTCTTTGCTGGATCCCAGTTTACATCTGCACCAAGAGCCTCTGACACATATCTAACTGGAACGTATGTATAACCATTATAGTTAAGCACAGGCTGGTCACTTGGTGATGCAACCTTTTCACCATTAATCTGGAATAATACGTCATTTAATACTGATGTCATAACCTGAGGGTAAGCAGCAAATGCAGTTACAGAAACCATACATAAAGCACCTGCCACAAAGCCCATAGCAACGCCTTTTATATTTTTCATACCAAAACCTCCTACTACTATATTTGGCGTACATATACATATACGCAAATTATTGTTTGTATACTACTATTTTACATATTTAAGTTAAAAAAACAATTACAATTAGCTTACAATTTCACTACAAAACTGAAAATCAGTCGTCATCTCTGAAAATAATTGTCTTTGTTTTTTCGTCCATACTTTCAATTATTGCAAGGGATTCAAGACGAATACCTTTCTTACGTATTTCATCTCCACCTCTTTGGAAGCCTTTTTCAATAACAATACCGGCACCAACAAGCTCTGCTCCTGCTTTTTCAATAAGCTCTGCAAGACCTTCAAGGGCTTTACCGTTAGCAAGGAAATCATCTATAAGAAGAACCTTGTCATCTTTTCCAAGAAATTCCTTTGCCACAATAATATCGTATATTCTGCCATGAGTAAAAGACTCTACTCTGCTTGTGTATACATCACCGGCAATATTTTTTGTTTTGTTTTTCTTTGCAAAGACAACAGGCACATCAAAACATTCTGCTACAACACAGGCAATACCTATACCAGAAGCCTCTATTGTAACAATTTTATTTATTTCGCAGTCTGCAAATCTCTTTTTAAATTCCTTCCCTATTTCTTTAAAAAGTTTTACATCCATCTGATGGTTAAGGAAACTGTCAACTTTAAGTACGTTACCTTCTTTAATTTTGCCATCTTTTCTAATTCTGTCCTTTAACAGCTGCATAAATTAACCTCCATAATTAATTAAAAAATAAATATTATATCTATTGTAATAGCATAGCAGTCATACTGCAACAACTTATTAAAAAATATACTATTATTTGTCAAAAAATGATATTTCGTCTGCATCTTCCAGCTCTTTTTCGTCCTTTAAAACACAAAAATACACATCTTCCATGTTGTTTTTTATTATTTCTTTGCCGCCTTTGTCGCCACTTATGTCTTTAAACTGAGAGAAATATTTTCTTGAAAACATAACTGGATTGCCTTTTCTTTCTCCAAATGAAACCATGCCTATGCCTTTTTTTGAATATAAAGTTTCTTCCATAAGACGAAGTATGGTTTCTTTTTTTATATAAGGCTCATCACATACGGCAAACATAACATAGTCCGCATTTTGGCAAAGCTCTATAGCCTTTTTTATTGTAAAAGATGCACCTTTTTGGCTTTCTTCGTTATGGAAATAAAACACAGAGTGTTTTTCGCAAATTTCTTCTATCTCCTTAAAACGTGTAATAACCTTTATATCCACAATATGGTTTTTTATTTCTTTTTTTACCCACAGACATTTTTCAAGTATATTTTCAAAAAGCGTTTTGCCTTCAAAAATATATAAAAGTTTATTTGTGCCAAAACGGCGGCTATTTCCAGCCGCCATTAATATAATATCAATTTTCATTTTCAATCAGTCCCATAACAATTTTTTCTGGTGTTATAGGCATTTCTCTTATAAATAATCCTGTTGCGTTATATACAGCATCTGTTATAGCAGGACAAGGTGTGTCAATAACTATTTCGCCTATGGACTTAGCGCCGTAAGGGCCTGTAGGCTCATAGCTGCTTTCAAACTCAACTCGTATTTTGCCATAGTCAACTCTTGCAGGAAGTTTATACTGCATAAATGAGTTGTTCATCATTCTGCCTTCTTCTGTATACTGCACTTCTTCAAAAAGAGCCATACCTATACCCTGACCAATACCGCCTTCTGTCTGTACCCTTGCAAGGTTTTCGTTTATAGGCGTGCCACAGTCAACAACTGCCGCATAATCAAGTACATCAACTGTACCTGTTTCCTTGTCAACTTCCACCTCAACAGCTGCTGCCATAAAAGGAGGAGGTGAAACAGGTGATGAACAGCTTTCTGTTAATTCCATAGTTATGTTGTTGTTAAGCATGCTCTTTGTTCCTATATCAACCATTGAAACATCTTTGCCGCTTTCAGGGTAGAATACTTTACTTCCGTCAAATTCGCATTTTTCTTTATCCTCGCCCATCATTTCAGCGCCAAGCTCTATTATTTTTTCTCTAAGCTTCATGGCAGCGTCATATGTTGCCTTTCCAGTAAGATATGTTGTACTGGAAGCATAAGAGCCAGAGTCATAAGGAGAAGCATCTGTATCAGCACCTAAAACAGCTATATTATCAACGTCACACTCAAGAACCTCTGCTGCTATTTGGGCAAGTATTGTATCGCAGCCTGTACCCATGTCGGCAGCACCTATTATAAGTGTGTAGAAACCGTCATCATTTACTTTAAGTGTGGCAGAGCCTACGTCAAGGTTTGAAATAGAAGAACCCTGCATAGCCATAGCAACGCCTACGCTTCGTACCTTGCCGTTACCCATGTCACGGCATGGATATTTGTTGTCCCAGTCAATCATTTCCTTAACTCTTGCAAGGCATCTGTCAAGGGCACAGCTGTTGCTCTTTTCACCATAGTAAGCATACATTATGTCGCCTTCATGAACCATGTTCATTTCCCTTATTTTCATAGGGTCAATATTAAGTTTTGCTGCCAGCTCATTTACGGCTGTTTCAAGGGCAAATATACCCTGTGTTGCACCATATCCACGATATGCACCTGCTGACATAACGTTTGTATAAACTACGTCATAATCAAATCTAAATGCCTCTACATTATAAAGAGGTATGCTCTTATGACCCGAAAGACCTACTGTTGTAGGGCCATGCTCACCATAAGCACCTGTGTTTGAAAGTGTATATAAATCAATAGCTCGTATTTTACCGTCTTTATTAGCACCAATACGAACAGTCATTTCCATTTCATGTCTTGGTGTTGAAGCTATCTGGCTTTCTTCTCTTGTAAATATCATTTTACTTGGTCTGCCAGTAACCCATGTTACAAAAGCAGGGAATACTTCAGCCACAACTGTCTGTTTTGCACCAAAGCCACCGCCTATTCTTGGCTTTGAAACACGTATTTTTGATTTAGGTATTCCAAGGGCATTAGACACAATTCTTCTTACATGGAATACTATCTGCGTTGAGCTTAATATATTAAGTCTGCCATAAGTATCCATATAGCAGTATGTTCTGAATGTTTCCATCATAGCCTGCTGATTAGCCTTTGTGTGGTATGTTCTTTCAAGAACAACATCACATTCGCTAAGAACTTTTTCAACATCGCCATGGCTTGTCTTTTCGCTGGCACAAAGGTTTCTCTTGTTGTCAGCACCTACTGGGCAAAGGCTCTTCCAGTTATCTTCTGGGTGAACAAGTATTTCGTTATCCTTTGCCTTTCTAAAGTCAAGAAGAGGCTCAAGAACTTCATACTTAACCTTTAAAAGTTTAAGTGCTTTATCAACTGCCTTTTCGTTTTCGCCTGCAACAATAGCCACAGGGTCGCCTACATATCTAACGTGCTTATCAAGTATAAGTCTGTCGTAAGGGCTTGGCTCAGGATATGTCTGTCCTGCCATTGTAAATCTCTCCTGAGGCACATCTTCCCATGTATATATACCAACAACGCCAGGAACCATTGAAGCCGCTTTTTTATTTACTTCTTCAACCATGGCATTAGCATGTTGGCTTCTTAAAACCTTAACTATAAGACAGTTATCAGGCACAACATCGTCCATATATACAGGCTTACCTGTTACAAGAGACATGGCATCTTTTTTCATAATAGGCTTAGTTACTGTTTTTAAGTTTTTAACGGTATCTTTCATTATTTCGCCCCTTTTCTTTCTGCCATAAATTTTTTGATGGCTCTCATCTGTCCTTCATATCCTGAACATCTGCAAAGGTTGCCTGCAAGATATTCCTTTATTTCTTCATCCGTTGGGTTTTCATATTCTCTAAACATTGCTATAACATTCATTATAAAGCCCGGGTTACAAAAACCGCACTGCTCTGCTCCCTGATTTGCCACAAATGTGCCAAATTCCTCTGCTTCTTTCTGAAGACCTTCAAGAGTCATTATATTTTTGCCATCTGCCTTTGCCGCAAGCATTGAACATGAAAGAACAGGTTTTTCGTCCATTAAAACTGTGCATAAACCGCAGTTTGAAGTTTCGCAGCCTCTTTTAACGCTGTAGCAGCCATGTTTTCTTAAAAAGTCAAGAAGTATTAAATCAGCTTCTATATCTTCTGTTACATTTTTTCCGTTTATATTAACTGTAATAATCATTAATAAACACCCTCCATTTTAAGACAGGCTCTTTTAACAATAACTTTTGCCAAATGCTTTCTGTATTCTGCTGAAGCTCTCATGTTTGTGTTAAAGTCGAAGCTTTCTGCTGCAGCTTCACCCATTTTTTCAGCAAATTCTTTTATGTCCATACTTTCGTCTTTCTTGTATGTTATGGCAGCAGCCTTTGCAGGTCTAGCTCCAAGAACTATTTTGTATGTGTCACCAACAAGGCTTAAGCCACATGCAATAACAGGAAAGTCAGTTTTTGTGTTTCGCTGTGACATATAAACGCATTTTAATGGCTGTTTTTTAACTATAATGCTCATTAAAATATCTCTGTCTTTTGGCATTTTAGCAAACTCTTCTAAAGACACAATACCGCCTTTATAAAGCTTAACGTAGCTATCAAGAGCTATAAACATAGTAAGTACGTCAGAAAAACCAAATCTGCCGAATATACTGCCTCCAACAGTTGCAACATTTCTAAACTGCACGCCAACAATATGGCGTACGCTTTCTTTAACAGCACCATTAGTATAATCATTAAGGGCTTTGTTTTCTTCTATGTCCCTTAATGTAACCATGGCACCTATTTCAAACTCGTCTTCTCTTTCTTCTATTTTGTCTAATCCAAGTCCTGATAAATCAATAATTGTCTGAACATTTTTTCTCTGCATTTTAAGCCAAATCATACCGCCGCAAATGCAGTTTGTTTTTTTCTGATTAAGGTCATAAGCCTCATCAATTGTAGCCGCTTTTACATACTCCTTAATTGTGAGCATAGTATCTCCTCCGTAAGTTTGTTATATATCAAAAATACAGTATATTTACCTACTGTAATTATATCACAAAAAATATCTGTTTACACAAAAATAATCGGCTTCGAAACCGAAGCCGACATATTTTTTTATTATCTTATTTATCCTCTGGAATAAGTACATTAAGAATAATAGCAACTATTGCAGCAGGAACAATACCTGAACCGCCGAATATAAGCTGAAGACCCTGAGGCATAGCATTAAGTATGCCGCTGTTTGCACCAATACCGTATCCCAGACCAAGAGCAACAGAAACAATTGTAATGTTTCTTCCAACCATAGGTGTCTTTGTTACAAGCTGAATACCGCTTACAACAATTGAAGAGAACATCATAACTGCTGCACCGCCAAGTACGCTTTGAGGCATAATAGAAATTATGGCAGCAATTTTAGGGAAAAGACCGCAGGCAATAAGGAAAATAGCACCTGTTGCAAGGGCAAATCTGTTTACTACCTTTGTCATTGTAACAAGACCTACGTTCTGGCTGAATGATGTGTTTGGAAGAACACCAAAAAGAGCTGCAAGGCTTGAGCCTAAACCGTCACATACGATACCGCCTGAAAGCTCTTTGTCTGTAGCTTCTCTGCCCATACCGCCTTCCATAACGCCTGAAATATCGCCTACTGTTTCTACAGCTGTTACAATAAACATAATCATAACAGGAAGTATAGCTCTTATGTCAAATATTGGTTTAACAGGCATTAAAGCAGGTACTGAGAACCAGCCAGCTTCTGCAACCTTGCTCCAGTTAATAACCCAGCTTTTTGTGTATTCAACACCTTCTGCTGTAACGCCAGTTGTAGGAAGAACAAGTGACATTATAATTGATACAATATATCCAACAACAATACCTATAAGAATTGCTGCGTAGCTTGAAAAACCTTTTGTTCCATGTTTAAAAATAACTATAACTATAAGTACCACAAGACCAAGGAAAAGGTTTTCTGCTGAACCATAGTCAAGAGCTGAAGTTCCGCCACCAAAAGAACCTATACCTACACCAATAAGAGAAAGACCAATTGAAAGTACAACAGTACCAGTAACAACATTAGGGAAGAACTTTCTTAAAGGCTTAAGCATAAAACCAAGAACGCCTTCAAAAAGACCGCCTATTATAGAAGCACCCATAATAGCTGCATATGCAGTTACGCCTCCACCCATAACATTTGTAACACTGTTAAATACGCCAATAAAGCCAGAGCTTGTACCCATAATAATTGGCACTTTACCGCCGATAGGTCCAATAGCATAAAGCTGTATAAGAGTAACTATACCTGCAATAAGCATAGCATTTTGTAAAAGAGTAACCTGAAGAGTTTCAAACTCGCCTCCTGCAGAAATGCCACATGCACCTGCAATAATAAGTATAGGTGTAAGGTTACCTACAAACATAGCCAATACATGCTGAAGACCTAAAACAAATGCTTCTTTAATATCCATTCTGCCATAAAAGTCATAGGCTGCTGCACCCTTTGATTTTACATGTTCCATAATGATTTAATTCCCCTCCATAATATTTTTATCAAACGGAGATAGTATATCATTAAAAAACCTTTTTTGTACATAAAAATTTTAATTTTTTGTCAAAAAAATTTATTTTTTATAAAAATATGGAATAAAATACGCAAAAAAGTGACACGAAATATATTCGTGCCACTTTTTTTTAAATTATGTTATTTAACAATTTCAAACTCTGGGCTTCCTGCAGCACCTGCAGCTATTTCATATTTCTGGAAAACTATAACAGGGTTTCCGTTTTCATTTATATAGAAATTAGTTTCATCTGTAATAGTTGTAAATCCGCCCATGGATTCATCAAAATATAAACCGCTTTCATCTGCTGCTATTTTTTCTTTAATCTGTTCGTTTGCTATTTCAATATAGTCATCGCCAAGCATGTCTTTAAGAGTAATTTCGCTGTCATCTTTTAAATTTATGTTGTAATACTCTTTAACTTCAGTTGATGCATTCCAGTCTTCGTAAGCTGTTAAAACAAGAGAAAGCATATCTTCTGACTCATACTTAACTTCATAGTCCATATTTACTTTTATGTTCTTTGCTTCAAATTCTTCTTCTGTACCACCTGTAGCAATAAATGCTTCCTTATAATCGGCAATACTCTTTTCAGCTCTTTCTTCATATTCAGAAGTAATTGCAAGTATTTCTTCATTTACTTTTTCTGTATATCCGCCTTCTTCATTGCTTTCAATCTGTGGAATATCGGCTGTTATTGTCTTATCCTCATCTGACACTTCATAGCTTCTAAATGTAAGAACCTTTGAAATTGTACCTATTACTGGTACACTCTGCATATCCTCTGCAAAAGCAGGGCTGATGTTTAATGCTGCTGTAAAACAAAATACTGCACAAGCTGCTGCTGCTCCAAATGTTTTTCCGTAACTTCTTTTCTTCATACTAATCACCTTTTTCTTATTATGTAACCTTTCTTTTCTGTCATATTCATCAATTGTTCTTTCAACCATTTCGTATAATTCTGGTGGTATCTCTATTTTTTCATGAATGTTTTTTGAGTTTTCCAAATTTTTCTCCATTATATCCTTACTCATTGTGTCACCTCCTAAGCACAGTTTTGACGAAGTTTTTCCAGTGCTGTATATAACCTGTATTTTACTTTGCTCAAGCTTATCTGAAGTACATCAGCAATTTCTGCCAAAGGCAAATCTTCGTAATACCGCAAAATAATAATTGTTTTCATTTCTTCAGGTAGTTTCATTACCTCGTCATATATTTCTGTGGAATTTTTTTCATATCCACCATCTTTTTCCAAAACATTATTCAAAACCATAGGCTCCCATAATGTTTCTCTGCCTGACTTACGCAAATATGTAAGGCTTTCATTAACAAGTATCCTGTAAAACCAAGTTCTGTAGTATTCCTTGTTTCGTATATCATTTTGATGTTCAAGGGCTTTTACAATTGCGTTTTGTACTATATCAAGGGCAGCTTCTTTATTCTTTGCATAGGAAAAAGCAAGGCGATAAAATTTTTCCTGATTTTCTATAATATATTCCGCCAATTCGCTTCTTCGTTTCTCTGCCATTATCCCACCTCCAATTTAATTTTTATTTCTTTATTTATCTTTCTATAATTTAGACTATGCAGCATTTAAAAAAGTCTAATTTAGTTATTGAAAATATTTTTTTACAAAGAAACGTTTCTTAAAATCATTTATTTATATTTCTATACTATAGACTATATAGTAATAAAAAAAGTCTAAAATATAAATTTATTTTGTTTATAAAAAAAGAGCCTCTTAAAAGAGGCTCCAAACTGCTTATAAATCTATTTTTTAAAATTTTTAATATCGCTGAAAGGGTTGGAAAACAAAGAGTCAGTAAGTTTGCTAAAGCAAACTCCAGCCACAAGTGGCTGTCCGCCCATCTTGGCGGTACTAAGTTTTTCAACTGGAATCCGCAATCGGAATTCACTTCCGATGAGGAAAAGCCCGTGTTTCTGCGCTTTGACCTTAGTCAAGGCTTTAGGCAGGAATAGGGCTTTATAACATTACTTTAAGCTCGAAAAAGTCCAAATGGACTTTTTCGACAGGCTAAGAGCCTCTTAAAAAGAGGCTCCTTTTAGATATAATATTAATTTGTTATTTATCTTTTGGGTTAAGTGTAGCTACTTTTGTGCTGTCTTTCCAAACTATTTTGTCATCGCTAAGTCCAAGGGCATATCCAAGGTCTCTAAGAGGAATGAATGCTCTGCTGTTTGTAATTTCACATTCTGCCTGCATAGCTACTTCAACACCGTTTATATTCATAAATCTTGAACCAACTGTCATGCTTATTACTCTTGCACCCATCTGAATAGTAACTGTATCTGTTGGGTCGTCCCATCTTACAATAGCTGTGCCTGAAAGAGCTTCTGTTACGGCACGTACAGGCATCATTGTATAGCCCTTTGAGATATATGCTGGTGTATCAACTTCTATTGCCTTGCCATTTGCATATATTGTATGTCCGCCAATAGGAACAACTATTTCTGTTGTAAATGTGTTGTCACCCTGGTCACGGCCTGATGTTACGATATCAACATAACCTTTCTGAACAACTACTTCATCAACATCAAATATACCCTGCTGATTTGTGTCAGAACCGTAGTTTCTGATAACAGCATCGTCTGAAAGTTCAAATTTACCGTCCTTGTTTGTTGCCTTATCACTTGCTACAAGCATAAGGTCATATTCACCTGATGGAAGATTTCTATCCATATAAAGTGTTATATCAGAAATTGTAATTTCTGCCGGTTCTTTCTGTGATTCTGTCTTGATGTCAAATCTGATTGTATCGTCTTTTACTTTAACATTTTCAATCTTCATATCGCCGTCTGTAACTTCTACAGTAGGTGTTGTGTCAAAAGCTATACCGTCAATAGCAAGTGTTACAGTTGTGCCTTTTTTAAGTACGCCTGCGTCAGCTTCTGTAATAACTATATCGTTTGCTTCGGTATTTCTGTAGTCAATATGAAGTTCGCTTGGTTCTGCCTCAACCTTTACAGGGAATACAGCCTCGCCTACTGTTGCTTCAATGTCATCACCTACTGCTGAGCCAGAAAGCGTTGCTGTAATGTCGCCTGTAAACTCAGGTGATACAGAAAGTGTAAATGTTAAGTCAACTTCCATTTTGTCGTTATTATTTTTTCTTGTAACACCTGAAATTGTAACTTCGTTTTCGTCAAATTTGAAGTTATCTTCGCTTATGTTGCAATTTTTAGTATCTCCAATATCCACAGAAATAGGTTCTACGCCTTCTGGGAATATGATATTTGTTTTTCTGTTTTCAAGCCATGAATTAGCTATGTTTTCTTTAATTGTAACTTCAAGAGTATCTACATCCTCATCATATGTTCCTGAATAGAATACAGGCAGGTCTTTATCTTCTGCTTCAAAGCTCATACCATAGTCTGCACTATCGCCTATTGTAACTGTTTCTTTTGATACGCCTGCACCGGAAACTGTTATTTCGCATTTGTCTCCAACTTCAATATCGTCATCATCATAAGCTACATAAAGGTTGCTGAAAGAAATTGTAGCTGCTGTCTTTGATGAACCAGTTACTGTGAAAAGTGCGTCCTGACCGTCATTATCAAACTTATCAAATGTAATATTAAGGCTGCCATTTGATGTTGGGAATACAACTATATCAGGAGTTCTGTTTAAAAACTCAAAACCATTTGAAAGTCTAAGTCTAAGTGTTCCATCTTCAAGTGTGCCTGCTGTTGTTTCTGTAAGTACAACACTGCTTATTTTTGTTCCGCTTTCTGTAATAGAAGATGTATCAGAAATTGTAACTGTTGTTGAACCATCTGCCACATTGGCAATTTTAAGTGTCTGACTTGATACAACAGAGTCAACATTTTCTATTGTAACAGTTGCATCTCCATCACCTGTTGCCTCACAGAAAAGCTGAAGTATAACAGCTTTATCAGGGTCATTTACGTCAAACTCAGCCATAGCCACATCATCAGAAATTCTTGTGTATTCAACGCCATTTATTGTGTTTGTTGTAAGTCTGTCACCACTGTCGTCTACACGGTAACCGTCTTTATCAACCTTATTTCCGTCTTCATCTACATATCCAGTAATTTCATCATAGTAATATTTACCATCTTTTAATGTAACTTCTTTACCTTCTGAATCTGTATATCCTTTTATAACTTTTTCTAAAGTTCCTTCTTTATCTTCTGCCAAATAATATTTTCCGCTGTCATCGTCCTTGAGATATTTTGTTGTGCCTTCATCAGCAGAATAATATACTATGGTCTTATCATCCTCTGGTCCTTCAAGTGTAGAAACATCTTCACCTTTTGCATTATAACCTTTTAATGCACCAATTGTACCTTGATCTGTTAATTCTTCGTAAACTGTAGTTACATCTCCTGCTGGACATTCCTTATATACAGCCTTTGGTGAGTCAGTGCTTTTTACATCTTCACTTCCACCAAACTGCTTGTCAGTAAATTCCGCATTTGTAAGTGTAAGTTTAATTGTCTGATGCTCTTCACCGGATACAATTCCTTTAAATTCGTCAATAAAAATAGATGTGTCAAATGTTGTACCGTCTTCAACTGTTGGTATTTTTGAAACTGTGTTTGTTGTAGAAGCCATCGCTGTCATAGGCAGCGATGATACAGTCATAATTGCCGCAAGTAATAAAGCAATATTCTTTTTCATATCAATGCGCCTCCTTTAATCAAAAACCATGTATTTTTTTCACCAGTAATAACAGCAAATTTGTTGTTGTAAAAACTCATGCTGTGCTTTTTTAATATTTTGTTAGTCCTTACATATTATTAAAAGAAGCCTAAAATATAAAGTTCTAAAAAAATAAATTT
>CALWHO010000167.1 GCA_944380405.1 uncultured Lachnospiraceae bacterium | reverse complement strand
AAAAAAGTGCTGCTTTCTGTTCAAAGCTTGTTCAAAGTTCTGCTATAAGCAAGGTATACACAGCCGTAATATGCGGTGTGCCAGAAAAAAACGAAGGCACATTTGAGGATATGCTTATTAAAGATAGCAGAACAAATACTTCAAAAGTAGCAGCAAAAGGCGACAAAAACGCAAAGAAAGCCATTCTTTACTACAATGTTTTAAAAACAGTAGAAAGTGAAGAATTTGGAAAGCTGAGCCTTATTGAGGTTAAGCTTGAAACAGGCAGGCACCACCAGATAAGGGTACAGTTTGCTTCAAGAAACTTACCTCTTTGGGGTGATGGAAAATACAACAGTGCTTTTCAAAAAGGCAGGCGAAACTTTAATATAGCTCTTTGGTCATCAAATACTTCTTTTTATGATGAGCTAAGCAAAAAAAATATTGAGGTTAAAAGCCAGCCGCAAGGCGACATTTTTAATATTTTTATATGATAAAATAAGGCTGCATTACAGGCAGTCTTATTTTTTTGAAAAAAATTAAAAAAATTTTGAAAAACATCAATACTTTTTGAAATATAGACGTATCTATGTATGAAAATAAATACAATCTTCACTATGCAGAGGCAGATTTTAATGTTATTTTTTGGCGAAAAAAATTATAAAAAAATTTAAAAAAAGTAGTGACAAATAAAAAAATAGTGCTATAATAGCATTATGAAATTAATTAGCAGTCAACTTGCTTAGTGGCTAACAAAAAATAAACAGTGTTATCTGCATTTGAAAATGGAGGCAGTTAATATGAGAGAATATAAGTTATAGTGTAAAT
The DNA here is from genome assembly GCA_944380405.1 of uncultured Lachnospiraceae bacterium. GTDB lineage: Bacteria > Bacillota > Clostridia > Lachnospirales > Anaerotignaceae > HGM11808. Next base: position 2,776 of record CALWHO010000167.1, on the reverse strand, counting down.
AATATAGAAGTAATTATTGTGAAGGGTCCTTAAAGGGGCTCTATATTTTGAAAGTTTGTTAGCAGTCAACATCTTAGGTGGCTAACAACAAAAGGAGGCTTTTATATGTTGTGTGAAAAATGTAAAAAAAATCAGGCTACTGTTCATGTAAAACAGACTATAAATGGAGAAACTAAAGAAATGTATCTTTGCAGCCATTGTGCTGATGAAGAGGGTGTAACAAAGAACATGTCTTTTAATAATATGTTTGGCAGTTCTTTCTTTAAGGACAGTATATTTAATGATATGTTTACAGACCTTTTCAATGTAACTGCTGACAATGCATTTTTAGGAACTTCTGCTCACAGCAGTTCTAATAAATGCCCAGTATGCGGCAGAACATATGATTCATTTAGACAAAGCGGCAAATTTGGCTGTGGCGACTGTGTAGACACATTTAGCCCATACATGGATTCTGTATTAAAAAGCATTCACGGTAGCAGCGAGCATAAAGGAAAAATACCTCATAAAAGCGGAGGTAAAATGGCAGCCAAAAGAGAAACAGAAATTCTTAAAAGAAAGCTTGCCGCAGCTATTGAAAATGAAGAGTTTGAAGAGGCTGCAAAGCTTAGGGATAAAATTAAGGAACTTGAAAAGGAGGGTGAATAATTATGTCAAAGTGGTATGAAGATAAAACATGTGATGAAGGCATAGTTATTTCATCAAGAATAAGACTTGCAAGAAACATTAAAAAATATCCTTTCCCAGAAATGCTTTCTAAAGAACAAAGCGAAGAAATGATTAAAACCCTTAAGGAAGCACTTATAAATGACAGACTTCCTATTGCAAAGGATTTTGAATATATAGAAGTTGATAGTCTTCCTGCTTTAAACAAACGCCAGCTTATGGAAAAGCATATTATAAGCCCAGAGCTTGTATCAAAAAACAAGCCATGTGGCGTTCTGGTAAACAAAGACTATTCAATAAGTATTATGCTTAATGAAGAAGACCATGTAAGAATACAGACTGTATTTTCTGGTGAAAACATAGATAAAGCATGGGATTTGGCAGACAAAATAGATGATGTCATTGAAGAAAGCGTTGAATATGCATATAATGAAAAATATGGCTATATTACAGCCTGCCCAACTAACATGGGTACTGGTCTTAGAGCGTCATTTATGATGCACCTTCCTTTCCTTGAAAGAGAGGGTCAGATGCAGAACATATTAAATGCCGTAAACAAATTTGGTGTTACTATCAGAGGTATTTATGGCGAAGGCAGCGAAGCTTTAGGCAGCATTTATCAGGTTTCAAACCAGGTAACAATGGGTCAAAGTGAGCAGGAAATTATTAAAAACCTTAAAAACGTTGTTTCATTTATAAAAGAAAAAGAAACAAAGCTTAGAGAGGAATGTATTTCAAAATCAAAAGTAGATGTTGAAGATAACATTTACCGTTCACTGGGCATTATTGAAAATGCAAGAAAAATGTCAGGTGCAGAAGCCATGAGACACATTTCAAATATACGAGAAGGCTATATTTTAGGATTTAAGGATTTGCCTCAGCTTAAAGAAACAATATATTCCGTTATGATTAACATACAGCCGGGAAACATTGGCATAGCTGATGGAAAGGCTGTTGACGTAAACAAACGTGATGAACTTAGAGCTGATTATTTGAGAAAAGTATTTAAATAATTAAACAAAACTAAAACCTTTAAGGAGGGTTGAATTATGCAGGGAAAATTTACTGAAAAAGCACAAGAAGTTATAAGAAAGGCTCAGGAAGCTGCTTATGACTTAAGACATAACTATATAGGCACAGAACACATGCTTATTGGTCTTATATCAGTAAGCGACAGTGTTGCTGCAAAGGCTATTGAAAGCCAGGGTATTAGCAGAAACGACATTTATGAAAAGGTAGAAAGCATTGTAGGCAAAGGAACAAGTTTTTCAGGTGCAGAAGGCTATACTCCAAGAGTAAAAAGAATTATTGACAAAAGTGTTCAGACTGCCGTAAGCATGCAGTCAGGATACGTTGGTACAGAGCATATGCTTATTGCTCTTTTAGGTGAAAGCGACTGTGTAGCAGTTAAAATATTATCTGCCCTTGGTGCTAACATACAGAGAATTTACGAAGACATTATGAATATGCTTGGTGAAGGCGAAAAAGGCACTGGCTCTGGTATGGGTGCATCATCTCAGCAAGGCGAAAGCTCTACTCCTAACCTTGATAAATACAGCAGAGACTTTACTAAAATGGCTAAAGAAAACAAGTTTGACCCAATTATTGGTCGTGACAAGGAAATCGAAAGAGTTATACAGATATTAAGCAGAAGAACAAAAAATAACCCTTGCCTTGTTGGTGACCCTGGTGTTGGTAAAACAGCTATTGCAGAAGGTCTTGCTCAGAAAATTGCAAAAGGCGATATACCTGAAATACTTAAGGACAAGAGAGTTGTATGCCTTGATATTTCATCAATGGTTGCAGGCAGCAAATACAGAGGCGAGTTTGAAGAAAGAATTAAGTCTGTAATGGACGAAGTTAAAAAAGACGGCAACACAATACTTTTCATTGATGAGCTTCACACAATTATAGGTGCTGGCGGTGCAGAAGGTGCTATTGATGCTTCTAACATACTTAAACCATCACTGGCAAGAGGCGAAATACAGCTTATTGGTGCTACAACACTTGACGAATACAGAAAAAAAATAAAAAAAGATGCTGCTCTCGTTGTGTGGCTATGCCCAGACACTTACTGTGAAAGGAACGGTAACTTCAGCTTCCGATAAGG
>CALWHO010000166.1 GCA_944380405.1 uncultured Lachnospiraceae bacterium | reverse complement strand
ACCTCTTTTCTCCATCAACAATAACTGTCTTTGCCTTAACACTTCCGTATTTTGTTTCAACTAATTCAAATTCTCTTTTAAGGCATATTCTTTCTTCACGTCTTTTTCTTATGCCTATTGTTGTTGTGTACTTAAAAATTAAGTTTTCCATATTTTCAACATCTTCATCACTGCAAAGCACAGTAAGCTTATAGGCAGGTCTGTTTTTCTTCATATATATAGGTGTGTAAAAAACATCTTTTGCACCATTTTTAAACAAAATTTCAGACACAAACCCAAGGCTTTCGCTCGTTGAATCGTCTATATTTGTTTCAAGAACATTAATAAAGTCTCTGTAAATTTCACTCATCAATTTCACCCATTACAACTCTTAAAACATTAGGTATCTCAAAGTTTCTCTTTCCTGCACCATAGCCTGTTTTAGTTATTTTCATTTCTGGTCTGTTTCCATAGCTTTCTGCAAGCTCAGCAATTATTGCGGCACCTGTAGGAGTTACCATTTCGTTTTCTATATCTGTGCTGCGGCTTTTAACACCTGCCTGAGCGAATATCTCCATAGTTGCAGGTACTGGCACAGGTATTTTGCCATGCTGACACATTATAAAACCGTGACCGTCATTAACAACAGAAGATACAATCTTGTCTGGCTTAATCATGTCAATAAGCACAGCTGTTCCTATTATGTCAACAATTGAATCAAGAGCACCAACTTCATGGAAGTGTACTTCCTCCAAAGTTTTTCCATGAACTTTAGCCTCTGCAAGGGCAACTCTCATAAATATTTTTTTAGCCAGTTCCTTTGCACTTTCACTTATGGAGCTTTCGTTTATTATTTTTGAAACATCATAAAAGTTTCTGTGAACATGTGCATGGTGATGCTCACGGCTGTGATGATGCTCATGGTCATGGTGGTGGTCATGGTCGTGATGATGTTCATGAGCATGGTGATGTTCGTGGTCATGATGATGTTCATGGTCATCAAACTCACCATTAGTAAGTATAACGTCTACATCTGTGGCACTTATGCCGTTTTTTACGGCAGTGCCTATTTTTATTTCAAAGCCTTCAACATTAAGCTTATTCATTTCTTCCAAAAATTTATCTTTGTCTGCACCTAAATCAATAAGAGCACCAAGAGTCATGTCTCCGCTTATTCCTGCAAAGCAGTCAAAATAAAGAACTTTTTTCATTTTTATTTTACCCCCAGTTTGTTAATGCTGTTTGCTGTATATCCAGCTCCAAAACCATTATCTATATTTACAGTTACAACACCGTTTGCACAGCTGTTAAGCATGCATAAAAGTGCTGAAACACCGTTAAAACTTGCTCCATATCCAACAGAAGTTGGAACAGCAATTACAGGCTTGTCCGTAAGACCACCTATTACACTTGCTAAGGCACCTTCCATGCCTGCAACAGCAATAATTACATTTGCAGATGTAATTACATCAAGCTTTGAAAGAAGCCTGTGAAGTCCTGCAACCCCAACATCATAAAGCCTTATAACTTCGTTACCAAGATATTCTGCTGTTATGGCAGCCTCTTCTGCCACAGGAATATCACTTGTGCCGCCTGTAGCAACAACTATTTTGCCGCCTGTTTTTGGAATAGGCTCTCTTTCCACAAGTATTATGCCTGAAGCTTCATAAAATTTAGCGTCAGGGCAAACTTCTTTTACTGCCTCAAACTTTTCTTTGTTGCCTCTTGTGCCAAGTATGTTTTTTGTACCGGCTTCAAGCATATGCTGAAAAATACCTGCTGTCTGCTCTTTTGTTTTTCCAGCACAATATATTACCTCAGGGCAGCCATTTCGCATCTGTCTTTGATGGTCTATTACGGCATAGCCTAAGTCCTCTATAGGAGATATTTTTAATTTGCCTTCTGCTTCTTCAAGTGAAATATCTCCGTTTTTGTAGTCATCAAGTATTTTCTTTATGTCCATTATTCCACCTCATTAGTCCATGCTTCCGCTTCTGAAGCCTTCCAAATCTAATGTTACATATTTAAAGCCTGTATTTTTAATGTTTTTAATTGTTTCTTTTTCCAAAACAAATTTTTCTATATCACAAGGCTCTACTTCAATTCTGGCTAAATCACCATGAACCCTTACCCTTGCACCTCTATAGCCTTTGTCTGCTATATATTTTTCTGCCCTTTCAACCATTTTAAGCTTTTCTTCTGTAAGAAGAGTGTTATAGGCAAATCTTGTAGCAAGACATGAGTTTGATTTTTTGTCCCATGTTTCAATGCCCATTTCTTTTGCTTTCTGCCTTATATCATTTTTAGTAAATCCAGCTTCGTATAAGGGACTTATTATGCCAAGCTCTTCTGCTGCCTTTGCTCCAGGTCTAAACTTAAGACCATCATCTTTGTTTTTACCATCTGCAACAAATTCGAAGCCTTCTTCTTTTGCTTTAGCTATTACGGCACCCATTATATTTTTTTTGCAGAAATAGCATCTTTCTTCTGTATTATTTCTAAATTCCTCAACCTTTAATGCATCTACATCAACAACAGTGTATTTTGCACCACTTTTTTCTGCTAACCTAACTGCATCTTTAAGGTCTTTATCTGCCAGCATAATGCCATTTGCAATTATGGCATATACGTTTTCTTTTCCCAAAACATCAACGGCAAAATTAAGAAGAAAATCAGAATCTGTTCCCCCTGAATATGCCACTGCTATTTTTTTTCTTTCTTTTAAAATATTATGTAATCTGTCTTTTATGTCCATAGGCACCTCCAAAACTCACCATGAATTTAATTTTACCATATTAACAGAAAAAATTAAATGAATTAATTAAAATCGAAATAATTATCAGGAACTGTACCTTTTATAACAGTATCTATAATCATAACCTTTCTGTTTGTTTCAACACTCTGGCTTCTTAAAGGGCTTACCATCTGTATTTCAGTTACAACATACAGCCAAACCTTAAAATTAGTCTGGTTTATGCCAACAGAAATAAAGCTGGTTTCATAGTCAACCCTGCTTTCACCCATCTGCCTTAAGCTAAATGTTGATGTTGGTCCAAAATTAGAAAAAAGGTCTATGCCTAAAACAGAACCCCAATGAACAGCTATTTTTATTTTTGAAAGCTCATCTGTTTCATCGCTTATGTTTTCACTTACGGCAGAGCATAATGCATTTATAAGCATTGTATTGGCGTAAAGAGTGCCGCTTTCTTCGTCTATTTCGTAATAATCATCACTAAGTGTGTCCATTTCAGCAAGTGCCTCATTAACTGCACTATCTATGGCATTATTGGCAAGGTTTCTTGCCTCAATTTGTGATATAGCCGTAATCCCTGCCATTATTCGTCTTTCTGCCGAAACAAGAAAATATATTATTGCTGCTATTAAAATTATAATTTCAAACCGCCTTATTATCCTTTTAAACAAACTTTTTCGTTTTCTCATATATTAAATCACCTTTTAATATATATGCCTTTAAATGCTTATTTAAGAATTTTGTTGGTTTAAATTACTAAATAATTAACTTATCCTCTTTATTAAATTTGTTATATCTGTTATAATCAAGATTTGAAAGGAGGCATACAATGGATTATTCAAAGAATGCCAATGAACGACAAAGAAGCCGAAAAAGGCGAAAACGCAAGAAAAAGAAAAATCTTGTGCTTGTGTATATACTTAGAGTTATAGCAGTTTTATTTGTAGTTGGAGTAATAGCTGCCGTAGGTCTTATGATAGGAGCTTATGCCGGAATTATAGGTTCTGTGCCAAACTTCAACACGGAAGATGTAGTTCCTGAATCATATACATCCATAATTTATGACCAGGACGGAAACGAAATAGATAAGCTTCATGGTGATGAAAACCGTGAATATGTAAAGCTTTCTTCAATACCTAAAGACCTTCAAAATGCAGTTATTGCCATAGAAGACGAAAGATTTTATGAACATAACGGTATTGACTTTAGAGGTATAATGCGTGCTCTTGTTGTGGACATAATATCAATGGACTTTTCACAAGGTGCCAGCACAATTACCCAGCAGCTTATAAAAAATGAAAAACTTACAAGTGAAAAGAAACTTACCCGTAAGCTTCAGGAACAGTATTTGGCTGTTGTACTGGAAAAACAGCTTACAGAATCCCTTGGTTCAAAACAGAAAGCAAAAGAATATATTCTTGAGCTTTACTTAAATACAATATCTCTTAACCATGGTCTTAATGGTGTGCAGACAGCAGCAGAATTTTATTTTGGCAAAGACGTAAGCGAGCTTACACTTGCTGAATGTGCTTCAATAGCCGGTATTACAAAAAATCCATCTGCATATTCACCTTTAAGCAATCCTGAAAATAACAAAGAACGTCAGACTCTGGTTCTTAATAAAATGCTTGAGCTTGATTTTATAACACAGACTGAATATGACGAAGCTATGGCAGAAGATATTTACTCCAATATAGTTGGAGAAATTAAAACTGACGATAACAGCGGAGCAAACCACAGCTACTTTGTTGACTCCGTAATTGTAGAGCTTGCTTCTCAGCTTATGGAAGAAAAGAATATGTCAAAGCAGCAGGCTTATAACATGATTTATAGCGGCGGTCTTCAGATTTATACAACTGTTGACACTAATATGCAAAGCATTATGGAAGAATCATTTAAAAATGATGCTCTCTTCCCTCCTTTATGCAGCACCATAACAGCAAGCTATACTATTTCTGTTATGGATAATGAAACAGAGGAACAGCAGCATATATTCAGAGAACAGGTTGTAGAAAGTCAGGAAGAAGCAGAAGCTTTTGCACAGTCTGTAAAGGACGAAGTTTTAAATAGTTCCAATACACTTGTAGCTGAAAAACTTGATGTTGCAAAATCACTTCAGGCAGCAATGGTTATTATGGACTATCGCACAGGCGAAGTAAAAGCCCTTGTAGGCGGACGTGAAAAAACTGGTGACCTTGTGTTTAACCGTGCTACACAGGCTCTCAGACAGCCAGGTTCATGTTTCAAAGTTCTTGCATCATTTGCTCCTGCAATAGACCTTGGAGTTGCTATGCCAGGCTCAATATATATTGATGAGCCATTCACATATAACGGCTGGTCACCTAAAAACTGGTACAGCAGCGGATATAGAGGTCCTGCAACTATAAGAGATGGTGTTACAGACTCCCTTAATATTGTTGCAGCAAAAACAATCGTAGATGTTGGAGTTGATAATGCCTTTAATTATCTTGAAAACTTTGGCTTTACAACTCTTCAGGATAAACCAGATGAAAATGGCTTAACAGACAGAGGTGCTGCTATTTCTCTTGGCGGTATAACAAACGGTATTTCTGTTCTTGAACTTACTGCAGCATACAGTACAATAGCAAACAACGGCGTATATAACGAACCTGTATTCTATACAAAAGTTCTTGACCATAATGGTAACGTTGTTATTGATAATACTCAAAAAGAAAGCAAACGAGTATTAAAAGAAACTACTGCTTATATGCTTACAGATATGATGGAAGACGTTATTACAAGTGGTACAGGTACACTTGCTCGTCTTAATGGCATGACTGTAGCAGGTAAAACAGGTACTACAAATGATGACAAAGACCTTATGTTTGCCGGCTATACTCCATACTACTGTGGTGGTATTTGGATGGGATACGATAACCCTAAGACAATGAAATATGATAAGAGTTATCACCTTCTTCTTTGGAAAGATGTTATGCAGCAAATCCATGATGGTCTTGCCAACAAAGAAATTATGGAACGCCCTTCAGGCATTTCATCAATTACACTTTGTGCTTATGGTGACGGTAAAGCAACTGACATCTGTTCAAATGACTACTATGGCGGAACAGGCTACTACGGTATAACAACATCAACTGATATGTGTACATCAGACTTCTCTGTAAGCTCAACATGCTCTGTTCATAAACAGTATGAGGTATGTAAAGTTTGCGGAAAACTTGCAGGCCCTTCTACTTCATCAGAAGATATTATGTCAGTTGTACTTGCAGTTGATTCAAATAACCAGATTATGAATATGCCATCAGAAATCGACCCTGAAAGCGGCAAAATTAAAATTGACATAAACAGCACATGTACTGGCGGTGACGGACATAACGAACTTGAAGGCGGTTCAATATTCGGTGATGAAAACGGTGATACATCTGCACCTGATGACCCATTTGGCGGCAGTACAGAAACACCTGATTCAAACGAAACACCTTCTGGCGGCGGTGAAACAACCGTTCCAGAAGCACCAGATACCCAAACACCTGTTACTCCACCACCAACGGAAAATACCGATGATACAGGTGATACAGGCTCAATATTTGGATAATTAAATAATTAATTTATGGCAGCTATATTAGCTGCCATATTTTTTACATAAGAGTTATTGACTTATGACAAAAATAGTCCTACTATAATATTGAATATAGCTTTTGAGGTGATTTTGTGGCAAGACCAAGAAAATGCAGACGAATATGTTCAATGCCTAAATCAAATGAATTTTACCCTGGCAAAGAATATTTTGAAACTATAAAAATGACAGTAGACGAGTTTGAAACCATAAGACTTATAGATTATGAAGGATTTTTTCAGGAACAGTGTGCCATTCAAATGAATGTATCACGAGCAACAGTAACATCTATATATGACTCAGCCAGAAAAAAAATAGCCGATGCCCTTGTAAATGGCAAAAGACTTGTTATTGAAGGCGGAGATTTTACTGTATGCGAAAATAGTGCTCATTGCTGCGGACATTGTGGTCATGGCTGTAATAAACAGTGCGAAAATATAAATTGTGCATTAAAAAAATAAAAAGAGTTATTGACTTATGACAGAAATAGGTATATCATAGTTTCTGACATAAGTTAATAATCAACTTTCTTTTTAAGGAGGAATAAATAATGAAAATAGCAGTAACATATGAAAATGGTCTTATATTCCAGCACTTTGGACATACAGAACAGTTCAAAATTTATGATGTAGAAAACGGCGAAGTAAAAAACAGCATTGTAGTTTCAACAAACGGCAGCGGTCATGGTGCTCTTGCTGGCTTTTTAAAAACAAATGGCGTTGATACACTTATTTGTGGCGGTATTGGCGGCGGTGCTAAAAACGCTCTTGCAGAAGCTGGCATAACACTTTACGGCGGATGCATGGGAAGTGCTGACGAAGCTGTAAAAGCCCTTATTGAAAATAAACTTAACTATAACGCAAATGTAGAATGTAACCATCACGGTCACGACCATGCTCATGGACATGACTGCGGAAGCCATAACTGCGGTGAACACAGCTGTCATTAATTCCAAAAAATAAACGGGAGATTTAAAAATCTCCTGTTTTTTTATTTATAGTAATGAAAAAAATCAAATTTTGATATATAATATTTAAAAATATTCATTTCTGAGGTGAAAATATTGAATTTAAAAACTGTAAGAAACATATTTAAGGTATTATTTATTTTCATGGTAATAGGCGTTATAGCAGGTAACATTGCTAATAATGATTTGTTCTATTACATAACAATTGTATCAGGCATACTTGTTGTTGTTATAGGCAAATTATTTTATAAATGTCCACATTGCAAAAATAATCTTCATATAAGAGACCACGGCACTTGTCCACACTGCAAAAACAACTTAGATATTTAAAAACAGATTGTGAGGCGTAATATGGACAAAATATTATTTGTAGATTCCTGTATAAGAAAAGATAAAAGCAGAACATTAATTCTTGCAAAAGCCCTTTTAAACAAATTAAATGGTGATGTTGAGTGTTTGGATATTAATACAGACCGCCCTCTTCCTCTTGCTGAGGAAACACTTGCATTAAGGGATAAACTTTCTCAGGAAAGTAAATTTGATGATTCTTTCTTTAGATACGCTAACCAGTTTGCCAATGCAGACATTATTGTAATTGCTGCACCTTATTGGGATATGTCATTTCCAGCAGTATTAAAATCATATATTGAACAGGTAAGCGTATGCGGCATTACATTCCACTATACAAACGAAGGCATACCAGAAGGTCTTTGCAAATGTAAAAAGCTTTACTACGTAACAACAGCTGGAGGCTATACAGAAAATATGAATTTCGGCTACGACTACATAAAAGGCATGTGCAATATATATTATGGCATAAAAGATGTTGAATTCATAAGTGCCGAAGGTCTTGATATTTGGGGTAATGACCCTGAAAAAATACTTTCAGATGCAATAAATAATATTTAAACAAAAAGCATGGATTTATTAATAAATTCCATGCTTTTTATATTTCTATTGCTGATGATATAAGCTTTTTTGTGTATTCATGCTTTGGATTTTCCAACACATCTTTAACGCTGCCCTGCTCTACTATTTTTCCCTTTTCCATAACTGCCACATTTTTGCAAAGTGTTTTTACAACCTCTATATCATGTGAAATAAAAACTATAGCCACATTTCTTTCTTTGTTGGCATTTATAAGAAGCCTTAAAACCTGTGCCTGAACAGAAACATCAAGCATGCTTGTAGGCTCATCACATATAAGAAGCTTTGGATTAAGAAAAAGCGCTCTTGCTATTGAAATACGCTGTGCCTGACCACCGCTTACTTCATGTGGATATTTTTTAAGCTGGTCAAAATGTATTCCAAAAGGCTCAACCATTTCTTTTACATATTCATCATATTTATCTTTTGGGCAAATATTAAATATTCTCAAAGGCTCTGTGCATGAATCATAAAGTGTTCTTTTGGGGTTAAATGTCATTTGTGGATGCTGAAAAACGCCCTGTATCTGGCT
>CALWHO010000165.1 GCA_944380405.1 uncultured Lachnospiraceae bacterium | reverse complement strand
ACTAACAACATCTTCTTTACGTTTAAAATAAGTATAGAAAGTTCCCTTTGCTACTTTGGCTTCTTTAGTTATATCGTCAATAGTAACATTTTTAAAGCCATTTTTTTCAATCAATCTTTTAGCTGCCGCAATTACTTTAAGCCGTGTTTGCATAGCAGCAATTTGTCTTTTACCCATCGCCAAAACGAACCCCCTTTCTTTTATCTTTGTTTCAGTATAATAAATATCCACCGGCCTAGCCCAATGTCATTAAGTTAGTAAAACTGTAAATTGACAAAACCTGTATAGATTTTATCGTTTTAATATTCGTAAAATTTTATTGTACGCGAAAAAGTGCAGTATTGATACTGCTTTAAAAACAGGATATAATTATTATGTTAATTGAATCTGTATGTAAAATAGACTACTGACTTGGGTTTAATTTTACGAGAATTAGTGCGCCCATGTCTAATTGGTTCTATTTCTTTAGACAGTATTGATTCAATGTCAGGTGGATGTTTTCCACCTTTATTTATTCTCAGAAAACTCCTTAGAATATGAATAGATCTTGTAAAATTGACCTGATATTGATATTTTCTTTCTTTTTTTGGGATTTTGATTTTTCTTATAATTCTTTCACAAAAATTATGAAGAATAAGTCTTGCATATATTTCCTGTTTGATTAATCCTCTCTTCTTTGCATGAAAAGCATTTAGTCCGATTGCATATTTTAATTCTCTAAATGCAGTCTCGATTCCCCATCTCATATTATATAATTTTTTGATTTCTTCTAATGGGAATTCATCTCTTTCTAAATTTGTGGCAATACATTCGTAATTATCATCACTAATTTTAATTCTTACAATTCTGCACTTGAACTGATAATAAGAAACATTATTATCCAAATAGTCAAAACGAATATTTTTAGGAAAAAATCTATATTTTTCAGGATGCTCCTTCACTTCTTTTGTTTGTTTAAAAGTTAAAATTTTGGATACATCAACATCACATTCTCCGGATAAAGAAATATGCATACCTTTAAGCATTCCGTTACTATCGTGATCTTTAATTCGAATAAGAAATTTATTGTTTGAATTTGAAACATGCTCAAATAAATTATAAGATTCATAATTTCTATCTGCGATAAAAATTGCTTTTTTACCATTATATCTGTCTACGATATCAATAAATGCAGCGTTTTCATTATATTTTGCTTCTCCTTCAATGATGATGTCATCATAAGTGTGCTCCAATAAATCATACGAAGCATGGAGATGAAAAGCATTATATCCCTTTTCATTTTTACCACGATTAAGTGAATATGTTTCACTATCACTTATATCAGTCGATATTGGCAATGTAGATCCGTCAACAGCTATCAGCCTATACCCTTTATATGATTTTAACTGAATAGTTTTTTCATTGAAAACTTCAAAAACATATTTAAAAGCTTCATACTTAATCTTGCTTCTCTGCTGTATGAGAGCAGATGCAGTTATGCCATTGCCTGACAAACCAAAATATTTATAAAGTTCATCTTTGATAGTGCCTGATTCCATACAGATAACGAACTTGATTAATTCATCAAAAGAAAGTTTTCTTTTTCTCGTAAAATCAACACAAGGATTAAAAAGGAACTTTTCTTTTTGTTGGGCAAGTGTTGAAATTGATTGCAATAAAACTTTTTTTAAATGTCGTGCATTGTTCATAAGCAGTACCTCCAAAAATTCTCTACCTATAAACAAAAGGCTTATTATCAATTCTTTATTATTGATAATAAGCCACACATATGTGAAGAGTTGTCAATACTTTGAACAGAAAAAACAAAAAAAAGAGCGGGCGGGATTTATTATTAAATCTTCCGCCTCAATATATCCTTAACTTAATGACATTGGGCCTAGCCGGTGGTTTTACTTATGCGGGCATAGCCCTGCTCCCAAAGCGCATGTCTGAAGACATTCCTTATGCCTTACGGCTACCGCATGCACCTTGTCGTTATTTACCCTTAAAAGGGTCTTCAAAATCCAGAGTTAGTTGTTCCCCTTCTTGATCCTCTTTCAACTGATTTGAGATATACTCCCTAATTTTTTTTGTATTTTTCCCCACTGTATCTACATAATATCCTCGGCACCAAAATTCTCGATGTCTATACTTATATCTTGCATTCGCCCATCTTTCAAATATGATTTGGCTACTTTTCCCTTTTAGAAATCCCATAAATCCTGAAATACTATATTTTGGTGGTATTTCTATCAGCATATGTACATGATCTATACATACTTCCGCTTCTATTATATTTACTCCCTTCCATTCGCATAATTGTCTTAATATCGCCCCTATTGCGACTCTTCTTTCATCATAAAATGCTTTTCTTCTATACTTTGGTGCAAATACTACATGATATTTGCATCTCCATTTTGTGTGTGATAAACTATGTAAGTCATCTGAATATTGTTTATTCATTTGTCATTCCTCCGTGTTATTTTATTTGCAGTTGGTAGCCGCAAGTATATTATAACATGGAGGTTTTTCATTATCACTCCACTAAAGCTTTTATACACCCCCAGCCTAGCTGGGGGTTTTATTGTGTTACAATAAGTCACTGACTTAAAGTCAATGACTTATTATAAATCATTAATACAATATAATATAAAAGTTAAAATAAGATTACCCAAATTGTTGCAGATAAGTGGTTACACTTTGCATTAATCAGGGTAATCTTTTTTTTATATAATTCTTTCCTGTAAAGGAGTGAATTATATTGAATACA
>CALWHO010000164.1 GCA_944380405.1 uncultured Lachnospiraceae bacterium | reverse complement strand
TGGAGTTTGCTTTAGCAAACTTACTGACTGGGGTTTCCCAAACCCTTCAGCGGTATCTAAAAATTTAAAAAATATATTTTTTTATTATGATTTTTAAAAAACTTTTAATTTTACTGCAATTTGTATAATTTTATGTTGTCTTTAAAGTGCAAAGTGAATATAATGGTTTAAGACAAAAATTTAATGAATAAAATCGGCTTTAAAATTTAGCCGTTTAATAGGAAGAGGGATTTTTTTGAATAAGAAAACAGTTGTTGTGTTATTTGGCGGTCAGTCTTCAGAGCATGAAGTATCAAGAGTGTCTGCTTCAACTATAATTTCAAACATGGATCAGGAAAAATATTATATTATTCCTGTTGGTATAACAAAAGACGGCAGATGGATGATTTATAACGGCCCTGTTGAAAATATTAAAAATGGCGAATGGGAAAAATTCGGCACTCCTGCTGTTTTAAGCCCAGATGCAAGCCAGAAAGGACTTTTAAAAATAGTTGGAAACAAAGTTAAGGTTATACCTGTTGATGTGGTATTCCCAGTGCTTCACGGTCTTTATGGTGAAGACGGCACAGTTCAGGGTCTTTTGGAGCTTGCAAGAATTCCATATGTAGGCTGTGGCCTTGTTGCAAGTGCAGTTTCTATGGATAAAGGCTACACAAAAATAATTGCTAAAAATGCAAGAATAAATCAGGCAGACTATGTTATTGTTATGAAAGAAGACATAAATAAAAAGTCTGTATTAAATAAAATTGAGAAAAAGCTTGGTTTCCCATGCTTTATTAAGCCAGCAAATGCCGGTTCATCAGTAGGCATTACAAAGGCTCATAACAGAGAAGAGGCTTTTGAAGGTCTTAAATTAGCAGCAGAGCACGACAAGAAAATTATTGTTGAAAGAAACATAAACGGCAGAGAAGTAGAATGTGCCGTACTTGGCAGCGGCAAAGGCACAAAGGCTTCAGGTGTTGGCGAAATACTTGCAGCAGCTGAGTTTTACGACTATGATGCAAAATATAACAATGCTGAAAGCCGTACAGTAATACCGGCAGACCTTGACGAAAAGACAGTGGAGGAAATACGCAAAACTGCAATAAAGGTATTTAACGCAGTTTCTGGCGAAGGTCTTGCAAGAGTTGACTTCTTTGTTGAAAATGAAACAGGCAAGGTTATATTTAACGAGCTTAACACACTTCCAGGTTTTACTTCTATCAGCATGTATCCAAAACTTTGGGAAGAAGCAGGAAAGCCTATAACAGAGCTTATAGACGAACTTTTGGAAATGGCGTTTAATAGATATTTATAATTTTGGATAGGTGTTTTTATGGATGTTAGACCAATAGGCATATTCGATTCTGGTGTAGGCGGACTTACAGTTACTGGAAGAGTTATGCAGGTTATGGAAAACGAGAAAATAGTATATTTCGGTGATACTGCAAGAGTGCCTTATGGCAGCAAAGGCAAGGACACAATAACAAGGTTTTCATGTCAGGACGTAAGGTTTCTTTTAAGCCAGGACGTAAAGGCAGTTATAGTTGCCTGCAACACTGCCAGCAGCAACAGCCTTGATTATTTAAAAAGTACATTTGATGTGCCTGTATTTGGCGTTGTTGAGCCAGGAGCAGCCGAAGCATCAAAGATTACAAAAAATAAAAAAATAGGTATTATAGCAACAGAAGCAACTATACGAAGCGGTGCTTATGAAAAGGAAATTAAAAAAGCCGATAGCTCCATAGAGGTTTTTTCAAAGGCTTGTCCTCTTTTTGTACCTTTGGCAGAAGAAGGCTGGTGCAATAACGAAATAGCACGCCTTACAGCAGAAAAATATCTTGCACCTCTTTTAGAAAAGGGCGTTGATACCGTTATACTTGGCTGTACTCATTATCCACTTTTAAGAAGCTGTATACAGTCTGTTGTAGGTGAAAATGTAGTACTTGTAGACCCTGCCTATGAAACAGCAGTACGTGTAAGGGAATATCTTAATAAAAATGGCATGCTTAGAGAAGAAAATACAAAAGCTGAGCATAAGTTTTTTGTAAGTGATACAACAAATATGTTTGACAGAATTTGCTCCGAAGCCCTTAAAGAAAACTATCAGGCAACAGAAATTAATATTGAGGAGTATTAATTTTTGAAATAAAATTTAAAATTAAACGGCATAAATCTTAAAATTAAGGTTTAAGCCGTTTTTTAGTTAATAAAAAAGTGGAAAAATATTAAATTAAACTGTATAATAAAAATGACGTTAATAAAAGCGAATAATTATGGAGAGAATTAATATATGAAAAAAGTAATGCTTGCCTTTGGCACAAGGCCTGAAGCAATAAAAATGTGCCCTCTTGTAAAAGAGCTTAAAAGCAGAAAAGATATTGAAACAATAGTTTGTGTTACAGGACAGCACAGACAAATGCTTGATCAGGTGCTTCGTGCTTTTGATGTTGAGCCTGACTATGACCTTTCTATTATGAAGGACAAGCAGACTCTTTTTGATGTTACATCAAACATACTTTTAAAAATAAAAGATGTACTTGAAGAAGTTAAGCCAGATGTTGTTCTTGTTCATGGCGACACAAGCACAACATTTTCAACAGCCCTTGCTGCATTTTATATGCAGATACCTGTTGGTCATGTTGAGGCAGGTCTTAGAACATACAACATTTATTCACCATACCCAGAAGAGTTTAATAGACAAGCTGTAAGCATAATTTCCAAGTTTAACTTTGCACCTACAGAAGTTTCAAAGGGTAATCTTTTAAGAGAAGGCAAAGACGAAAGCACTATTTATGTTACAGGCAATACTGCCATAGACGCTCTTAAAACAACAGTAAGAGAAGACTATACTCATCCTCAGCTTCAGTGGGCAGCAGACAGCCGTCTTATAATGCTTACTGCTCACAGAAGAGAAAACCTTGGTGAGCCTATGCATCATATGTTCAGAGCAATAAAAAGAATTGTTGACGAAACTCCTGACATTAAGGTCATATACCCTATACACATGAACCCTGTTGTAAGAAAAGCAGCAGATGAGGAGCTTGGCGGTGACGACAGAATAAGAATTATAGAGCCTCTTGAGGTTCTTGATTTCCATAACTTCCTTTCAAGAAGCTATCTTATACTTACAGACAGCGGTGGTATACAGGAAGAAGCACCTTCACTTGGTAAGCCTGTTCTTGTTATGAGAGATACAACAGAAAGACCAGAAGGCATAGCAGCAGGAACACTTAAACTTGTTGGCACAAACGAAGAAACAATATATAAAGAGTTTAAAAACCTTTTAGACAACAAAGAAGAATATGAAAAAATGAGCAAGGCTTCAAATCCATATGGTGATGGCTTTGCCTGCAAGAGAATAGCTGATATTCTTGAATATAAATTATAATTTTTTTTCGGAGGTACATTAAAAATGGCGGATAAACTTACAAAGAAAGATTTAAAAGACGGTACAATGTTAAGAGAGCTTATTAAAATGTTCCAGACAAGCCACACACAGGTTAGCCTTGCAGGACTTTTAACTTGCTTAAGAGATTCTGAGGTAGTTGTACCTGTTAAATTTAAAGAAGAAGAGGGAGCTACAACAACTCTTCCAGATGGCAGAAAAGAACATACATTTACACCTTGTACAGTTATAGGCGATGACAACGGCAGATATTTAATAGTATTTTCAAGCCTTGATCAGGTAGACGAAAAGCTTAAAGCTGACTACAAAATGGCTGAAATGGAATTTATGCAGTGCATGATTATGGCTGAAAAAATGAGAGACGTTAAGGGTATAATTGTAGATGCCTACACAAAGCAGTTTGTTCTTAAAAACGACTTATTTGGTTATGTAAGAAACATACCTTCAAAAATTTCAAAATAAAAAAAAGCTGTGTATGTCCTTTTAAAAGGGATATACACAGCTTTTTTTTTAATTTTCCATCTGCTTACCCAAAAAGCCGGCAGCAGTCTGAGCTAATTTACCTTCAAGTTCGCCCATTTTTTTGTCTTGAGAAAGAAGTACAACAGCCCCTAAAACATCACCTTCACATATAATAGGTGTTACGAGCTGATATGTGTATGAATCTTCTGAATCGTCTTCAAGAAGTGGTACGAAATTACTTTCATTTCGTTTGGCATTTATTGTATTTCTTGAGTTAATACATTTTTCCATAGCGTCTGAAATATGCTTTTCATAAAATTCTTTTTTAGAACCTCCAGAAACGGCTATAACCTGATCCTTATCTATAATGCATGTAATAACTCCTGTTGTCTGGGCAAGACTTTCGGCATATTCTTTTGCAAATGCTCCAAGCTCACCAATAGGCGAATACTTTTTAAGTATAATTTCTCCTTCTTTATCTGTGAAAATTTCCAGTGGATCGCCTTCTCTGATTCTAAGTGTTCTTCGTATTTCCTTTGGTATTACAACTCTGCCTAAATCATCTATTCTTCTTACTATACCTGTAGCTTTCATAATAATTCCTCCATTTGAAGCAATTGTTTTGTACTTGTAGTATTTGTAAAATATGATTGTTTATACAGAAAAAATATACATAAAATATGGTAAAAAATAATGTGATAAAATTAAATATTATGAAAACTATTTGGGTTATATAAATTAATATATTTTATTCCTAGTTTATTTGCATATTTCATTGCGGTATATGCTCCTCCAAAATTGTTTTTTACATAAAATATAACTAAATCAGAACGAGTGATCATGTTTTGATTTCTTATTTTATGAGCTGATTTAAAGTATTCTGTTGCAGAATATGGGCAAACTTCGATCTCATCATAGTATTGATTAAAATATTCTATATTATTGATGTATTCTGCTGTTATATATGGCAATACTAAAACTAATGCAGAATTATAATTTCCAAAATCTTTTTTACATTTACGAATTATTGATGATACAAGTGTGTCAAATTCTCCATCACGACCAACAAGAAATTCAACATAATCTTTTTTTATAAGAATTTCAGATATTAGTTTTTCTAACGTTTCTTCTATTACTAAAGAATTGTTTATTTTTCTATGCCCAAAAAAGCTTATTGTAAATACTTTCATAATTATTTGCCTCTTTTAAATAAATAGTGAATTATATCGTTAAAATTATACGATATAAATGATTAAAATACAACGATTTATCAAAGTATAATTTACGATATATAAAACGAATTTGAGAGGTGAGTATTTTGAA
>CALWHO010000163.1 GCA_944380405.1 uncultured Lachnospiraceae bacterium | reverse complement strand
TTTTTCGCTGAATTTATTGTTGTATGCTTCTTTCTGGTGAGCAGCTATAATGCCTCTTGATGAGTTTACAATAGCACCTAAGCCATTTTTGTCAAAGCATACAGAAAGGTCTTCTGCTGTACCACCCTGTGCACCATATCCTGGTACAAGGAAGAATGTTTTTGGCATAAGCTCTCTAAGCTTTTTAGCCTGTGCCGGATGTGTTGCACCAACAACAGCACCTACAGAAGAATAACCATGTTTTCCAACAAGGTCTTTGCCCCATTCTTCCACAAGTGTTCCTACTTTTTCGTAAAGTGTCATGCCGCCAACATCAAGGTCCTGAAGCTGTCCACTGTTAGGGTTTGATGTTTTAACAAGGACAAACATACCTTTTTCGTAGTTTTTGCAGTTTGCCATATATGGCTCTATTGAATCATAACCTAAATATGGATTAAGGGTTATGAAATCTTCGTGATAAATTTCGTATTCCTTGCTGCCTGCTTTTACTCTGCCTATGTGTCCATCAGAGTAGTTTTCAGCAGTTGAAGCTATATCGCCTCTTTTAACATCGCCAATTATAACAAGGCCTTTTTCCTTGGCATACTTAATTGTGTTTATATAGCTTTCAAAACCGTCTGTACCAAGCATTTCATACATGGCAACCTGTGGCTTAACAGCTGGAATAAGGTCGTATGTTGCATCAATTATTTCCTTATTAAACATAAAGAAACTTTCTGCAATAGCTTTTGGTGTTTCACCGTATTTTTCAAAACATTCCTTTTTAATAAAGTCTGGAATGAAAGACATTCTTGGGTCAAGTCCTACTACTGTTGGGTTTCCTGTTTCAATAATCTTGTCTATAAGCTTATCAATTATCATTTTATAGTCCCCTTTTCAAAAACTGTTTTTCCGCCTACTATTGTATAAAGAACTTTTCCTTTTACTTCGTATCCGTCAAAAGGTGTATTTTTGCCTTTTGATTCAAATTTAGAAGCATCTATTTTGTATACTGCTTCTGGGTCTATAATAGCAATATCTGCAATTTTGCCTTCTGAAATATCGCCCTTATCAATACCAAGAACCTTTGCTGGGTTAATTGTCATTTTTTCAATAAGACCCATAGGTGTAAGGTATCCGCCTTCTACAAGAACTGTTTCTCCAAGGGCAAAAGCTGTTTCAAGACCAACTATACCAAATGCAGCCTTGTCGTATTCGCAGTTCTTTTCGTCAATGCTGTGTGGTGCATGGTCTGTTGCTATTACGTTTATAGTATTATCCTTAAGAGCATTTCTTAAAGCCTCTACATCTTCATTGCTTCTTAAAGGTGGATTCATTTTTGTGTTAGCGTCATAGCTTGTTACTGCCTCATCAGAAAGTGTAAAATGATGTGGGCAGCATTCTGCTGTTACGTTTACTCCTCTTTCATGAGCTTCTCTTAAAAGCTGAACGCTTCCTCTTGTGCTTACATGGCAAAGATGAAGCTTAGCACCTGTAGTTTCTGCAAGTATAATATCTCTTGCTGCTATAACGTCTTCTGAATCGTTTGAAATTCCTTTAAGACCCATTATCTGTGACTGAACACCTGCATTCATAACACCGCCGCCTACAAGGGCTTTGTCTTCGCAGTGGCTTAAAACAGGTATATTAAACATTTTTGAATAGTTCATTGCTGTTTTTAAAAGACCGGCGTTCATAACACTTTTGCCGTCTTCGCTTATGGCACAAGCACCTGCCTTTGCCATTTTGCCTATTTCAGCAAGTTCTTCGCCTTTCTGACCCTTTGTTATAGCACCTATTGGAAGTACATTTACAACAGCACCTCTTGCAGCTCTAAGATTAATGTATTCAACCATAATTTCGCTGTCAATAACAGGGTTTGTATTAGGCATACAGCATATGCTTGTAAAACCGCCTGCTGCTGCTGCACGGCTGCCAGTTTCTATTGTTTCTTTATACTCAAAACCAGGGTCTCTTAAATGAACATGAAGGTCAATAAACCCTGGTGTAACCCATTTGCCTTCAGCATCAATAACTTCGTCTGCTTCAGTTTCAATATTTTCTGCTATTTTTGAAACTTTATCATCTTCAATAAGAAGGTCTGCAACAACATCTAAATTTGTGGCAGGGTTTAAAATTCTACCTTTTTTAATAAGTGTTCTCACGCTTTACTACCTCCTGTCATAAGAAGCTTAAGTATTGCCATTCTAACAGCAAGACCATTTTTAACCTGAATATTTATAACAGAGTTTCTGCCATCAACAACATCTGTTGTAAACTCAATACCTCTGTTTACAGGGCCTGGATGCATAACAAGCACATCTTTTTTAGCATATTTAAGTATTTCACCAGAAACACCGAAAAGCTGTCTGTATTCTTCAAGACCTGGGAAAGAAATTGTTTTCTGTCTTTCAAACTGTATTCTAAGACCCATAACAACATCTGCGTCTGTAACAGCTTCTTTTATAGAAGAAGTTGTTTTAATGCCAAGCTTGCCAAGACCACCAAGCATAGTGCTTGGACCTGCAAGAGTAACCTCCGCACCAAGTTTGCTAAGACCAAATACATTACTTCTCGCAACACGGCTATGGCTTATATCACCTATTATGGCAACCTTAAGACCTTCAAAGTTCTTTTTGTAGTCCCTAATTGTGTAAAGGTCAAGAAGTGCCTGTGTTGGATGCTCATTAGCTCCGTCACCTGCATTAATAACATGAGCGTCTACATTTCTTGCAAGCACATGAGGTGCACCTGTAAGTGAGTTTCGCATAATCATTACATGAACGCCCATCTGGTCAAGGGTTTTGCCTGTATCTATAAGGCTTTCTCCCTTATTAACACTGCTTGTGGCAATACCTAAATCCTGCACAGTTGCTCCAAGGTATTTGCCAGCAAGAGAAAAGGATGTTTTTGTTCTTGTGCTGTTTTCATAAAAAAGCGTTACAACAGTTGTGTGCTTAAGCTCATCAACCCTGAGTTTAGGGTTATCAATACGTTTTTTCATTTCCTGAGCCACATCTAGTATTTCAAGAATTTCTTCCTTACTCATTTCTCTAAGGCCCAAAACATCTTTGTGTTTTAGCATTTTCACTTCATCCTTCCTTAATTATTTATAGCGCAACAAGCTTTGTGCAAAAATAAAGGCAATAAAAAGAATAACTCTTTTTATTGCCTGTCTTTATTAAAAATAAAAAATAAACCACCGAAAAAAGGAAGTGCCGCCGCACTTTTAAAATAAGAAACACTACCGCCATGAAATAAATCAAGTTTCTTTCTGCTCTCAGTCAAAAACATCATAACGATTGTGCCTCCTTTAAATTTTCAAAATTTCATTTGCTCTTGTTCGCATTGACAAATATTCTACCACAACATATATTTTCATGTCAACAAAAATCAACAGCATATTTGCCTTTCATACAAATTTTTTTCAGGTTTATTTTTACTCTGTATAAGGCAACAAAAATTACACTCACCTTTCACTGTCTAATTTATTATACACTAAATTTACAGTCTATAAAATAATTTTTACAAAATACTTTTAAAAAAATTATTTTCTATACCCTTGACCATAATATATGAAATATTATATTATTTAATGTATTGTAAAAAGAGGAATATATATGAAAGGACAGTAAACATGGCTACAAAACAGCAGATAGAAGCTATAAATAAAAGAAGAATATTCGGCATAATTTCACATCCTGACGCAGGTAAAACAACTCTTACAGAAAAACTCCTTCTCCATGGCGGTGCTATTAGAGAAGCAGGTACTGTAAAAGCAAGAAGAAACTCAAAATTTGCCACATCAGACTGGATGGAAATTGAAAAACAAAGAGGTATCTCCGTTACATCATCTGTAATGCAGTTTGAATATAAAGGAAAAGTTGTATCTATTATGGATACTCCTGGTCATAATGACTTTGGTGAAGACACATACCGTATACTTACATCTGTAGACAGTGCAGTAATGGTTATTGACGCTGCAAAAGGTGTTGAAGCCCAGACTAAAAAGCTTTTCAAAGTATGCAGCATGAGACAGATACCAATATTTACATTTATTAATAAGCTTGACAGACAGTCAAAAGACCCTCTTGAGCTTCTTGAAGACCTTGAAGAAGCCCTTGGCCTTCCTTCAGTGCCTGTTACATGGCCAATAGGTAACGGTCTTACATTTGAAGGTATATACGACATTCAGAAAAACGAAGTATATGTATATAGAAAAAACACAGTAATTAAACTGGGGGCTAACGGTGTATTTGGCGATGAGCTTGACGGCATAATTTCTCAGCCAAACATCGACATATTAAGAGATGAAATAGAGCTTATAAGCGGTGCCGGAAACACATTTGAATTAAATGCAATACTTTCAGGCAAGCTTACACCTGTATTTTTCGGTACAGCACTTGTTGACTTTGGTGTAACTCAGTTCCTTGAACACTTCCTTGATATTTCACCAGCTCCTGGCGAAAGAAAAACAACATCAGGCGTTGTAAAGCCAACAGATGACTTCTTTAGCGGCTTTATATTCAAAATTCAGGCTAATATGAACCCTGCTCACCGTGACAGACTTGCATTCCTTCGTATTTGCTCTGGCACATTTGAAAGAGGTATGGCAGTTACACTTTCAAGAACAGGCAAAACAATGAAGCTCAGTCAGTCAACAATGCTTATGGCAAGTGAAAGAGAAACTGTTGATACTGCCATAGCAGGCGATATTATCGGTATATACGATACAGGTAACTATCAGATAGGCGATACACTTACAACTTCAAAGGAAAAGCTTTTCTTCGAGCCACTTCCTACATTCCCACCTGAGCTTTTCATGAGGGTACACCCTATTAACTCCCTTAAAGCTAAGCAGTTCCAAAAAGGCGTTGAACAGCTTGCTCAGGAAGGTGCTATTCAGGTTTACACAAACAAGTATAACGAAGTAATACTTGGTGCTGTTGGTGTGCTTCAGTTTGAAGTATTTGAATACCGACTTAAAAACGAATATAACTGCGACATCAGAATGGAAAGCCTTAACTTCAGCGTAGTACGTTGGGTAGCAAACAAAGATGCAGAAGCTCTTTCAGAGTATGAAAATCAGAGATGTATGCTTGTTTTCGACCACTTTATGCGTCCTCTTCTTATGTTTGCAAACCAGTATACACTTGATAACTTTGCTGAAAAACATGAAGATATTGAACTTGTAGAAGCCCTTGATGTTGAAAGCGAGCTGAATAAATAATGACAATACTTGTAAGTGCCTGCCTTTTATCAATAGGCTGTAGATACGACGGCAAAGTAAAGGAATGTCCGCAAATACTTGCCCTTGCAAAGGACAATATTTTAATTCCTGTATGCCCTGAACAGCTTGGTGGCAGACCAACACCACGAAACCCAGTTGAAATACTTAATGGAAAAGTTGTTGAAAAAAACGGTGCTGACCATACAGAAGAATTTAAAAAAGGCGCCGAATATGTTTTAAAAACTGCCCTTTTAAATAACTGCCACTTGGCAATACTTAAAAGCAAAAGCCCCTCTTGCGGTTTTGGCAAAATATACGACGGTACATTTTCAAAAACACTTGTTGACGGAAATGGCATAGCTGCACAGCTTTTAATTGATAATGGCATAGAAATAAAAACAGAAAATGACTTTTAATAAAAAGACCTCTGCCCATATTGGGTAGGGGTTATTTTTGTTTCACACATTGAAAATATAATTTTCAGCTGTTACAATAAAAATAAAAAAGAAATTTGGTGTTTTATATGTACTCTGTAATAAAAAGCTGTGCCCTTATGGGCATTGACGGTATACCTGTAGATGTAGAAACTGATATTTCAAATGGTATACCTGCCATAGATATAGTTGGTCTTCCAGACAGTGCAGTAAAGGAAAGCAAAGAACGTGTAAGAACGGCTATTAAAAATAGCAGCTACGACTTTCCTTTAAAAAGAATAACAATAAACCTTGCTCCTGCCGATATACGAAAGGAAGGACCGTCATTTGACCTGCCTATTGCCCTTTCAATACTGGAAAACAGCCTTATTATACCCTCTTCATCATGCAGTGAATATATGGTAATGGGCGAGCTTTCACTTGACGGCACAGTGCGAGGTGTAAATGGCATACTGCCAATGGTTTACTGCGGATACAAAAACGGTATTAAAAAATTTATTGTGCCTTTTGAAAATGGCGATGAAGCGGCACTTGTTAAGGGTGCTGAAATCATAGCCGTTAAAAACCTTACGGAAATAATTGAATTTTTAAGAGGCAAGCTTAAAATTACACCACATGAAGTAAACACTGATGAAATGTTTAATTCAGATGTATTTGATACC
>CALWHO010000162.1 GCA_944380405.1 uncultured Lachnospiraceae bacterium | reverse complement strand
TGAACGTTTCTAGGAAGTATTATTTTATCACCCTGTTTTAATGTTGATAAAACCATAGCCTGCACAGCAGAAGTTGTGCCGCCTACCATTAAAAATGCATGGTGCGCTCCAAAAGCCTCTGCCATAAGCTCCTCTGCTTCTCGTATTACAGAAACAGGGTGACAAAGGTTATCAAGAGGCTTCATTGAGTTAACATCAAGGGTTACACATTTTTCTCCTAAAAATTCTGTAAGTTCCGGATTGCCCCTTCCTCTTTTATGCCCTGGAACATCAAAAGGAACTACTCTTTTTTTCTTAAATTCATTAAGAGCTTCATATATCGGTGCTCTTTCCTGTGAAAGAGACATGTTCTCACCCCCTAAATTACTAAATCAATAAATATTCTGTCCACTGAAAATTTCTATCATTTCTTTGCGGATATTGTTCATTATTTCAAGACGCTTTTGAGGTGGAAGTTCATAAACATCTGTTTTAAAAAGATAGTTTTGAAGAATAACCTCTTTAAGCATCATTTTTGTATGGAAAAGATTGGCTTCATATACATTTATGTCAACACAATCGTATTTTCTAAGTGTTTCAGAATCTATATAATCCTGAATAGATGTTACTTTGTGGTCTAAAAAGAGTTTCTTTCCGTTTACATCTCTTGTAAAGCCTCTTACTCTGTAGTCCATTGTTATAATATCAGAGTCAAAAGAACCAATGAGATAATCAAGAGTTGATAAAGGCGTAATTTCACCGCATGTAGCCACATCTATGTCAACACGGAATGTAGCAAGTGATGTTTCAGGATGATACTCTGGGTATGTGTGAACTGTAACATGGCTTTTGTCAAGATGTGCAAGCTGTGTCTCACCAGCAGGCACCATAGAACCTTCTGCAATAAGAATTGTTACAGAAGCACCCTGTGGGTCATAATCCTGTCTGGCAATATTAAGCACCTTAGCACCTATCATATCCGTAAGGGTTGTAAGTATGTTTGTAAGCCTTTCAGAGTTATACTGTTCATCAATATATGCTATATAATCCTTTTGCTCCCTTGCAGTTTTCGCATAGCATACATCATATATATTAAAGCTAAGAGATTTTGTAAGGTTGTTAAAGCCGTAAAGTTTCATTTTTTCTCCCATATTAACCCTCTCCAGATTACTTATAAAAATAAAAAAACGAGTAATGCACACACACATTACTCGTAAAATCTCATTTGTACAAATTTTCACATTGAAATTTGCGGTTTTAACCCATTAAATGAGACAAGTTTTCAGAGTCTATATAGCAAATACCACTTTTACTACTCTTATTGACCGTTTTACAAGTTGATGTGCGGTTATACGCAGCGGTTATTAAGTAACCAACTTATAAAATTGAGATTTTAATTCAATCAATAACGGCAGCTTACGCTACCAATCGGCAGTTGACCCGGCTGTCCGCATGGCCTTTACCCCTTATGGGTGGTCAGAGAAAATATTTGCATGGATACTCATTAAAACTCATATCACATGGTATATCAAATTATATATTATAATAAAAATAATGTCAATAGAAGTCAAAAACGAAATTATACATAATTAAAATTTAAAATCTATATCTTTTATAAACATCTTTGCTGCATACTCTATTGCAGTAAAACTTCTGCCATTTTGCCCTTCTTCTATATTGTTATGAATTGCTTCATTATAATATATTTCAGGATTAAATGTATTTTGGGCTCTATATACAATAAAACCTATTTCAGCAACAGTAATAATAACAAAAACAAAAACTATTAAAATTCTTTTGAACATATATTATCACCCACACTAATACAAACAAATAAAACAAGTTCATGTATATTAGACTGTCCAGTTAATAAAAAAGTTTCATTTTTTTCATAAATTTTTAATAATTTTTTAAATAAAAAAAAAGAACTTAGAAAGTTAACTCTAAATTCTTTCAAATTCATATTTATTAAATTAATGAAATAAGCATGTTAACAGCATCTTCTATTAACGCACCCATTGGCTTATTGTCAACCCCAGCAATTAAATTATCACAGTGGTTAACAGGAATAAGAATTCTTTTTGCATTACTTTGAGAAACTGCAAGTGCCATAGAAGGAGTAATTTCGCCAAAAAGAGAATCTGCAATAACAATGCCAACAGGACCAATTATTACATCAGCCTTTCTGCATCCTACAACAACAGCATTTTCACCTGTTGCTGTGTTATGAGCACCAGCTTTCATCATTGCTGAAGCAGCAACACTGTTTGTACCTACGGCTGTTATTGTCACGTCATGGCATCTATCCTTTATTGCTGAAACAAGTTGTTTGCCCATACCTCCGCCTTGACCATCTATAATAAGAACATTCATGCTAAAACGCTCCTTCTTATATGTACAAAAAAAATGACCCAACCGGGAATCGAACCCGGGTTACAGCCGTGAAAGGGCCGTGTCTTAACCGCTTGACCATTGGGCCTTATTATAAAGCTCCCCAAGTAGGGCTCGAACCTACGACCCACCGGTTAACAGCCGGTTGCTCTACCACTGAGCTATTGAGGATTATTTTGAATCCGGCAACCACCTATTTTCCCAGGCGGTCTCCCACCAAGTATCTTCGGCCGATTATGTCTTAACCTTCGTGTTCGGTATGGGAACGGGTGTGTCCCATAATCGCATCATCACCGGAAATTTTTCTTCAGCACTCTTACCTGTGCCTTCAAAACCGAATAAAGAGATTATAGCAGTTTATCGCTGCTTTGTCAATTACTTTCAATTCCATTTTTTCTTAGGTCAAGCCCTCGACCTATTAGTACAAGTCAGCTGAACACATTACTGTGCTTACACCTCTTGCCTATCAACCTTGTCGTCTTCAAGGGGTCTTACTTCTTAAAGAATGGGAAATCTC
>CALWHO010000161.1 GCA_944380405.1 uncultured Lachnospiraceae bacterium | reverse complement strand
AAATAATCAAGGGCTTTGCTTTGAGCCTTTATATATACTGTTTCATTTATTATAAAATTATACTTGTCTTCCTCAATGGGCATGTTTTCTTTAATTTTGAAATATAAAATATCCCTCATTATAAGAGCAAAGGCATATTCACCATCTATATAAATGTTGTATTTTTCAGGGTCTTTTTTCTGCTGCTGAATTTTAGTAACTATCATTTTTAAAATTACTCTTCTCCCATTAATTCTTTCTTAATTCTTATGCCTGTCGGTGTATTTGCACAGCCTCCGCAGCCAGTTTCTTTTAAATTAACATTCATGCTTTCGCCAACTTCTCTCATGGCGTCTATTACTTCATCAAGAGGTATTATGTTGCCTATGCCTGCTAAAGCCATGTCTGCACAGCTTAAAGCATTCATGGCACCTATTACATTTCTTTTAACACAAGGCACCTCTACAAGACCTGCCACAGGGTCGCATACAAGACCTAATAAGTTTTGAAGCGCCATAGCTGAAGCAAATGTAATTTTTTCGTTGCTGCCGCCTTTTATAAATGTAAGGGCTGCTGCTGCCATTGCTGAAGCTGAGCCAATTTCTGCCTGACAGCCGCCGGAAGCCCCTGCAATAAACGCCCTTTCAGCTATAACCTGTCCAATACCTGCTGCTGTAAAAAGAGCTTTTATAATCTTTTCTTCATCAGCCATATTTCTTTTAAAAACAGGAATTAATACAGCCGGCATAACACCACATGCTCCTGCTGTAGGTGCTGCAACAATTCTTTTCATGCAGGCATTGTTTTCGCCCATTTCAAGAGCATACTTTATGACCTCACCTACAAAATCACCACAGTAGCTTTCGCCTTTTTCGCTGTACTTTTCAAATTTGCCGCCCATACCGCCAACAAGTGAACTGTTTGATTTTATGTCAGGCTCATAATCATCGGCAGAAGAAACCATAGCCTCCCACATTATACGCATTTTTTCAAAACTTTCTTCTTCTGTAGTCCCTCTTTCAGTTATATCGTCATGTATAACTGCCTGCCAGAACTCTATATTATCTTTGGTGCATTTTTCAAGTATTTCTTTAACTGAACCGAAAGCCATTTTTTTCAACTCCTATTATTTAACCTTTTATATAAGTAACATTAAGCACGCCTTTTATGCTGCTAAGCCATTTTATTGACTCTTCGTTTATTTTCTCGTCAACTTCTATAACCATAACAGCCTCACCGCCGCGTTTTTCCCTGTGAAGCCTCATTGTGGCAATGTTTATGTTTTTGCTTGCAAGCATGCTCGTTACTTCTGCAACATATCCAGGCTTATCAATGTTTCTTACAATTATTGTTGGCTTTTCACCGGAGCAGTTAACCTCTATGCCATTAAGCTTATTTACAAGTATTCTGCCGCCGCCTAATGACGAAATCTGAACATCACATATGTTTCCGTATTCGTTTTCAACATGTAAAAGAGCTGTGTTTGGGTGTGCATTTGGAATATTCACATTTTCAAATTTAAACTTAAGCCCTTCTTTTTCTGCCACAACAAAGCTCATAGGTATTCTCATGTCGTCAGGCTGCATGCCTAAAAGCCCTGCAATTATTGCCCTGTCTGTACCATGACCTTTGCCAGTAGCTGCAAATGACCCATAAAGTCCTATGTCTGCTTTTTTAACATTTCCACCAACTAAAGTTTTAGTAATAAGACCAATTCTTACAGCTCCTGCAGTATGTGAACTGGAAGGCCCAACCATAATAGGCCCCATAATATCAAATATGTTCATATTATAAACCTCCTGCACATTTGCCAGTTTTCAAAAAAGGGTGATTAGTTTGATACTATCAAATAATCACCCCCTTGTTTTTATTATTTTTATTGCTCCATTGTAAACTCAGAAGCAAGACTTTCGTCTGTAAGAGTACCGTCTGGATTAACTCCATCAGCTTCGTTTAAATCAACGTCTTTAGGAATGTCTGTTTCTATAACATCTCCAAGACCATTGGCAGCTCTTACTTCTGCCTCTATTTTGTCGCATATTTCAGGGTTTTCAATAAGGAATTTCTTTGCATTTTCCCTGCCCTGTCCAATTCTCTCTTCCTTGTATGAATACCAAGAACCACTCTTATGTATTATGTCAAGATTTGCAGCAAGGTCAAGTATATCACCAAACTTCGAAATACCTTTTCCATACATTATATCAAACTCAACAGTCTTAAACGGTGGAGCAACTTTGTTTTTAACAATCTTAACTCTTGTTCTGTTGCCTATAATCTCGTCACCCTGCTTAATTACGTCTGATTTTCTTATGTCAATTCTTATAGAGGCATAAAACTTAAGAGCTCTACCGCCTGTAGTTGTTTCAGGGTTACCATACATAACGCCAATTTTTTCTCTAAGCTGGTTTATAAATACAACGCTGCATTTTGTTTTGCCAATGCTGCCTGTAAGTTTTCTTAAAGCCTGGCTCATAAGTCTTGCCTGAAGACCTACGTGGCTGT
The DNA here is from genome assembly GCA_944380405.1 of uncultured Lachnospiraceae bacterium. GTDB lineage: Bacteria > Bacillota > Clostridia > Lachnospirales > Anaerotignaceae > HGM11808. The sequence goes on along the minus strand of CALWHO010000161.1, from coordinate 5,869 downwards.
CACCCATTTCGCCCTCAATTTCTGCCTTTGGCACAAGAGCTGCTACAGAGTCAACAATAATAATGTCAACAGCACCGCTTCTAACCATTGTATCAGCAATATCAAGAGCTTCTTCACCGTCGTTAGGCTGTGAAATATAAAGGTTATTTATATCTACACCAAGATTTTTTGCATAAACAGGGTCAAGGGCATGCTCAGCGTCAATGTATCCTGCTATACCGCCTCTTTTTTGCACTTCAGCAACCATGTGAAGAGCAACAGTTGTTTTACCTGATGACTCAGGGCCATAAATTTCAATAATTCTGCCCTTTGGAATACCACCAACACCAAGGGCAAGGTCAAGGCTAAGTGAGCCTGTAGGTGTAACCTCAACCTCGTATTTTCCGCTTTCGCCAAGCTTCATAATACTGCCCTGTCCAAATTTCTTTTCTATGTTAGCAATGGCAGACTCAAGGGCTTTTTCCTTTTCGTCGCCAGATATATCAATATTAATTTCTTTTTTACTGCTTTTTTTCTCTGCCATAAATTCTTCTCTCCTTAAAAGTTGCAAACTTATGTTCTCATTTTATTTTATTTACTTCCTATTGTCAACCGCTTTATTGCTTTGGGTCTGTATTCTGCCAAAATAACAGCAGCAAATATAAATCCGCAGCCTAAAAGAGCAAATTTGCTTAAATTTTCTCCATATAATATAACAGAAAAAATTGCTGCAAATACCGATTCAGTAGAAATTATAATACCTGCTAAAGAAGGACTTGCACTTTTTTGTCCAATACTTTGAAGTATAAAATATAAAAATGTAGAAAAAAATCCAAGGGAAGCAAAGGCGTATATCTCTGTAGGGCGTATTTCAGGAAGACTTTCACCGCTTATAATGCAAACAATAATGGCTGTTATAAGCACAGTTAAGTTTTCAACCATTGTAATTTCAAGAGGGTCACTGTTACCAACAAACCTGCCTAAAAGCACAATCTGTAATGAAAACATGGCTGAAGCACTTAATGATAAAAAAGCACCTATGGAAAAATCGCTTTGTCCGTCAAATGATAAAAGCCATGCACCAAAAGCCGTCATAACTGCCGCTATTAAAACCTGCTTTTCAGGTACTTTTCTAAAAAGCAGCAGCATTATAACAGGCACTAATATGGACTGTGTGTTAGTTAAAAACGCATTTACAGAAGGCGTTGTAATTTTAAGACCTTCATTCATAAGGAAGAATGAAATAAAAAGTACCTCACCTAATATAATGCCTTTTTTAACGGTTTCTTTGTTCGGTTTTCGTGGTCTAAGGGCAAATATGCCTGCCATAAAAATACATGCCATAAGGTATCTGCCTGCCACACACTGAAAATTGCTGTACCCTGCATCAAGTATTATCTTGACCCAAACAAAGCCTATACCGCCAACAGCAGCAGCCATAAAAAGAAGTATGCTTCCTTTTTTAATCTCCATTGTCTATGCCCTCTAATTCGTTTCTGATAAAGTTAAATACGGCATCAACAGTTCTTGCTCTAACAGTTTCCCTAAGCCCTGGATAATTAAGCTTCTTTGTCTTAACAACACCATTTCTGTAAAAACCGATATATACAAGCCCAACTGGCTTTTCTTCAGTACCGCCACCAGGACCTGCTATGCCTGTTGTTGATACACCAATTTCGCAGCCAGAAGTTTTTGCTATGCCCTCTGCCATTTCGGCAGCGGTTTCAGGGCTTACTGCCCCGTATTTATCAAGGGTTTCTTTCTTAACTCCCAGCATTTTCATTTTTGCTTCGTTGCTGTATGTAACAGCACCTTCTTTAAATACACTGCTAATGCCAGGCATGTCAGTAAATGCCGCTGCCACAAGACCTCCTGTACAGCTTTCGGCACATGCTATAGTTATGTTGTCCTCAATAAGCTTTTTGCATACGGTATTTTGAATATTTGTTTCACCTTCGGCATATATACTTTTTCCAAATCTTCTGTATATTTCTTCTGCCACAGGGTCAATAAGCCTGTTTGCTTCTTCCTCTGACTTTGCCTTTGCAGTAATTCGCACTATTGCCTCTACATTTTTAACGTATGTAGCTATTGTTGGGTTAGTCTGACTATCTATTAAATCCCTGAGCATGTACTCTGTTTTGCTTTCTCCAACTCTTGCCACTCTTAAAACTCTTGAAACAAATGTGTATTCACTTTTCTTTTTGAAAAAAGGAATGGCATATTCTTCAAACATAGGCTTCATTTCCCTTGGAGGTCCAGGAAGCATAATAAGTGTCTTTCCTTTGCCTTCAAGTATTATTCCAGGTGCTGTGCCGTTGTGGTTATACATAACAATGCTGCCTTCTGGCACATAAACCTGCTTGATGTTGTTTTCTGTCATTTCCTTGTTTATTTTTTCAAAAAAGGATTTAAGCATTTCATAGGCTTTTTCATCTAAAACAAATTCTTTTTCAAAATATTTTGCACATATTTCTTTTGTTATGTCGTCCCTTGTTGGACCCATGCCACCTGTTGTTATAACAATGTCGGCTCTTTCAAAAGCTTCGTATAATGCTCTTTCAAGTCTTTTGGGGTTATCCCCAACAACTGTCTGATAATAAACATCTATCCCCAGTTTTGCCAGTTCTTTTGATATATATTGTGCATTAGTGTTTACAATGTCACCAAGAAGTATTTCTGTTCCAACTGCCAGTATTTCAGCACTCATTTTGAAACCTCCGTAGTTTTTTCTTTTTTCACAAATATTTTAACTGCCATGCAGTATAAATTAGCCAGTGCCACAATAATCATAAGAGCAATGGAAACTGTCGCAACAGCACCTGCTGTATCAAGAACTGCTGCATAATCACCTATTTCTGTTTTGCGCTTAAACTCTAAAATCTGCATAACTACAGCTAAATTGCATAACATAAAGCTTGCTGTAAAAAACATAACCTGTTTTCCCAAAAAAAATTTTGGAAAAAATTTAAGGCCTATAAAAGGAAGTAAAATTGCTAAGATACCAAGTATAATGCTTACCAAATTGTAATTCATAACCCAAAACCTCCTTTAAAATTAATTATTAATGTATTATTGCTTACAGTGTTGCCCAAAAGTATTTCGATACCAACTGCCAGTATTTCAGCACTCATTTTGTTTCCTTAGTAGTTTTTTCTTTTCTTTTTAATAACCTAGCTGATATGCAATAGAAATTAGCCAAAGCCACAATAACAATAAGAACAATAATATTTTTTCCAACAGAGCCTGCTGTGTCAATTATTGCTTCATGAACACCAATTTCTGCTATGCGTTTAAACTTCAATATCTGTATACCTGCAGCTAAATCATATAAAATAAGGCTTGCTGTTAAAAACACAAGCTGTTTAACTATTGAGGCTTTTTTAAAAAATTTAAGTCCTATAAAAGGAATTAAAATTGCCAAAACACCAAATATAACGCTTACCAAATTGTAGTTCATACCAAAAATCTCCTTGATAAAACTTATCCGTGAAGAACCTCTATGTTTTTAACTATATAATCAACACCGGAAATTATTGTAAGCACAGCAGCTAAGTAAATAAGTACTGTGTTTATAATGCTTCCCTGAAGTATGCCGCTTAATACAATAATTATCATAATCATCTGGCTTACTGTTTTTGCCTTGCCCCACATGCTTGCAGCTATAACTCTGCCGTTTTCAACAGCAATAAGTCTAAAGCCTGTAATTATAAACTCACGGCTTATAATTACAATAACTATCCATGCAGCAATGTCACCCAGTTCAACCATTGAAATAAGAGCAGCTGCCACAAGGAGCTTGTCTGCAAGTGGGTCCATAAACTTGCCAAAATTAGTAACAAGATTGTATTTTCTTGCTATGTGTCCATCAAGATAATCAGTAAATGATGCAGCCATAAATATAATTACGGCTATGTATCTGTTTAAAGGCTCGCTTACCCATCCAGAAAGAAGCACCACCAAAAATACAGGTATCATTATAACCCTAAGCATTGTAAGCTTGTTTGGAAGATTCATTTCCATATCACTCTGCCACCTCTCCGTATAAATCATAATCTCCAGCTTCTGTTATTTTAACATTAACAAAGTCACCTGTAAGAAGCTCTTCTTCACTTCTTACAAATACCATCGCATCAATGTCTGGAGCGTCTTTTTCACTTCTTGCACAGTATACATTTTGGTCTTCTGCAAGCCTGCCCTCAATTATAACCTTGAAAGTCTTGCCAATAGCTTCGCTGCATTTTGCCATTGAAATATCCTTTTGAAGAAGCATAATTTTGTCTTTTCTTTCTGCCTTTATGTCCTCGTCTATCTGGTCTTTCATAATGGCAGCAGGTGTACCTTCTTCCTGTGAATATGTGAAAGCACCTAATCTATCAAATTTAGTTTTCTCAACAAAATCCATAAGGAAATTAAATTCTTCCTCTGTTTCTCCAGGGAAACCTGTTATAACAGTTGTTCTAAGTGTAATGTCAGGCATTTTTTCTCTTAAAAGATTAACCTTTTCTTCAATAATGCCTGCTGTGTTTCTTCTGCCCATTCTTCTAAGAACAGTGTCACAGGCGTGCTGAATAGGCATGTCAAGATACTTGCAAATCTTGTCTTCTCTTGCCATAACATCAATAGTTTCATTTGTAATATGTTCAGGATAGCAGTAAAGCACCCTTATCCATTCTATGCCCTCAACTTTGCAGAGGTTTTCCAAAAGTTCGTGAAGCTTGCTTTCGCCGTATAAATCCTTGCCGTAAAGAGCAGTGTCCTGTGCCACAAGTATAAGCTCTTTAACGTCCTGCTTTGCAAGGATTTCAGCTTCTTTTATAAGGCTTTCCATGTGTCTTGAGCGATACTTACCTCTAAGGCTTGGTATAACGCAGTATGTACAGTGGTTGTCACAACCCTCCGCAATTTTAAGGTATGCAAAATGCCCAGCTGTTGAAATTATTCTGCTGTAGCTGTTTTCTTCGTTATCCATGGCATTGTCAATGTCAGAAATTTCTTTTACCTGCTTTTTGCCGTCATAAACTTCTTTTGCTACCTCAACAACCTTTTCATAACTTGTTGTGCCAATAACGGCATCAACTTCAGGCATTTCCTCAAATATTTCTTTTTCGTATCTCTGCCCAAGACAGCCTGCTACAATAAGCCCTTTACAGTTTCCTTCTTCTTTCATTTTGCCCATTTCCACAATAGCCTCAATGCTTTCTTCAAGGGCGTCCTGTATGAAACAGCATGTGTTTACAACAATTATGTCTGCCTTGCTTTCGTCAGAAACTGTTTCTATTTCTTTGTCATTATTGCAAAGACCTACCATTACTTCGCTGTCCACAAGGTTTTTGTCACAGCCCAGTGAAACAAACGCAATTTTTATACTCATTTATTCCTGTCCTCCATTTTTAGGTTTTCTCATTTCAATTAATTCTTCTTTTGTTATAAGAACTCTCCTTGGCTTGCTGCCTTCTTCAGGACCAACAATGCCACGTCTTTCAAGGTCTTCCATAAGCCTTGCAGCTCTGTTGTAGCCTATTCTAAACTGCCTTTGAAGCATAGATACAGAAGCCTTTTCCTTTTCAACAACAAGGTCAATGGCTTTGTCTAAATGCTCGTCGGCTTCTTCTTCGCTTTCGGCATTTTTCTGTACCTCATTTATGCTTTCCATAACTGACTTGTTGTATTTTGCAGTGCTTCCTTTCTTAACAAATTCAACAATAGACTCAACTTCCTTGTCAGTAACAAAAGCACCCTGAAGTCTTACAGGCTTGCTCATACCAACAGGATAGAAAAGCATGTCGCCTTTTCCTAAAAGCTTTTCAGCACCTACTGTATCAAGTATAGTTCTTGAGTCAATACCTGATGATACGGCAAATGCTAATCTTGATGGAATGTTAGCCTT
>CALWHO010000160.1 GCA_944380405.1 uncultured Lachnospiraceae bacterium | reverse complement strand
GATTATTTAGGGTACAAAATGCGTACAGAATACGAGATACGCCGCAAGCTTCAGGAAGAAAGCTACAACGAAGATGTTATTGAAAGGGTAGTTGAGTTTTTGAAAAAATATGGGTATATTGATGATTTAAAATATGCCCAAAGTTACATACGCCAAGTTTTAAGGCTTAAGCCTATGGGGAGCTTCGGCATAAAAATGAAGCTTAGGGAGTACGGAGTTAAGGATATTGTTATTGAGGAAGCTTTATTTTCAATGGAAATAGACGAAGAAGAGTATGCCTTTGAGCTTTTGAAAAAGAAAATTGGTTCCAAAGAAGACATAACTGAAAAGGACAAGAAAAAATACCATGATTTTCTCTTAAGAAGAGGCTATTCCTATGATATAATAAAAAGTGTTTTTAAAAAGGCGGAGATTTAAAAATTTCCGCTTAATTTGGCAGGAGGCTTTTAATGGGATATTATATAGGCGAAATTGTTAAGCTGAGAAAAGAATTTTTTACTGCCTTTGAAGAAGGGGAATACAGCAAAGCAATTAAATGCGGAAACGACATTATTGATATATACAAAGAAAACGACGATTGTTCAGGGCTTGAGTATGCCAACGACATAAACAATCTGGCTATAGTATACGACACTGTTATGATGCAGGGTAAGGCAATAAAGCTTTACAGAGAAGCGGCAGACATACGAGAGGAGCTTTTAGGCGAGGATTCTCTTGTGCTTGCAGACACTTTAAGCAACTGGGGCGTTGCATGCAGTTTAAAGAAAATGTTTAACGAGGCTATAGGTCTGCACAAAAGAGCTTTAAACATACGAGAGAAAAATCTTGAAGGCACAAACGAAGATGTTATAGCATCTTTATACAATATGGGCAGTGCCAACGAGGATTTAAAGCGATACGACAAGGCTGAAAAATATTACAAAGATGCCCTTGAAAGAGCTGAAAAACAGCCTAAAATTTCAAGAAGCGATTATGCCGACATACTTTTAGGTAATGGCAGAATAATGGAGAAAAAAGGCATATACATAAAGGCTGCCGATTTCTTTTCAAAAGCCGTTGACATACTGAAAATGGAAGAAGGCGAAAAAAGCTTTTATTATCTTTCTTCAGTTTTAGATACAGCAGAGGCTTATGAAAACTGCAAGATATATGACAAGGCTATTTATTTTTACAAAATGGCTGTAGACATAAGAAAAGGCATTTTGGACAAGAGACATCTTGATTTTATTACTAAACTTAATTATATTGGGGCTGTATACAGAAAAACAGGAGAGGGAATGAAAGCCTTTGATGTGCACAACGAAACATTAGGCATAATAAAAAGCCTTATGGGTGAAAATCATTCATTTTATGCCGACTGTTTAGCAGGCATGGGCAAGGATTTATACACAAGCGGAAAATATGACGAGGCAGAAAAATACTATCAGAAAGCCATGGATTTAAAGAAGAAAGACAGTGACGACAGTGCAGGATACAGTCTTATACTGGAAAGCTATGGTCTTTTTAACAGCGAAAAAGGTGATTTAGACAAGGCAGAGGAAATATTTAAAGAAGCCGGAGACATCAGACGTGAAAAGTTTGGTGAAGACAGCATTATATATGCAGATTCTCTTTGCCAGAGAGCCAAAATATATGCCAAAAAGAAATTATACGAAAAGGCAGCTGCTATTTACAAAAGCGCCCTTGAAATAAGGCTTGGCAGAGAAAGCGGTCAAAACAGTGATTTAGCCGAAAACTACATTGACATAGCTTTTGTTATGGTTTCTATTGGAAGTAACGACTATGCTTTAAAATACTGCAGTGAGGCTTTAAGAGTTACTAAAAAGCTCTTTGGTCAGAAGCATCCTAAATATGCAGAGATGCTTTACAAAGTAGCCATGGTAAAAAGAAAAATGCATCTTTACAAAGATGCTGACAAAGACCTTAAAGAAGCATTAGCCATAGAAGAGGAATGTCTTGGAAAAGACAGCATTGACACAAAGAACACTTTAAAAGAAATGTCAATTAACAGCATTTTTATGGCAAGGGATTTATTTGAAAATAACGACAGTGAAAATGGCATGAAATATTTTGAAAATGCCGTTAAAATATATTCTTATGGAAACATGGAAGAAATTGAAAACGCTCAAAAGGACATTGCGTTTTTATATGGATACATTGGCGACAGCAAAAAAGGCGAAGAGCTTTTATTAAAATACAGAGACTTAAGCATTGAAAAATACGGCGAATCAAGCCGAGAATATGGTCAGGCACTTAAATATTTAGGCGAATATTATGTTAAGTTTTCTTCTGCACAAAAAGGCGAAGAACTGCTTTTTAAGGCTATGGAAGTTTTTTATTCACTTGATGGAGAAGAGCAGCAGGAAAAAGGCAGGATACTTATATTTTTAGGTAAGTGTTTTGCTGAAAAGAAAAAGTTTGAAAAAGCCATGTCCTACTACAAAGCAGCAATACCTGTTTCAGAAGGCATTGATTATGCCGAGACTTTAACAGGATACGGATACTGTGCTATTAAAACAGGAAACATGGAAGAAGCCAAGTCAAAGCTTTTAGCTTCAAAGTCATACATGGAGCAGTACACAGGCACTGAAAAGCCATGTTACAGCAAAACAGCAATGCTTTTAGGTGCTATATGCGAAAGCGAAGGCGACATTGAAAATGCTGCAAGGTATTACAATCTTTCCATAAGCAAAAGACGCATAACAGGCGACAAAAACGAAGAATACAGAAAAGACATTATAAAGCTTGGTAACATATACAAAAAAATTGGCAACAAGGAAAATGCCGCTGATTTATTTAAAGAAGCGGCAGAGATTTCAAAGGATACCAACGAGAAGGTTAAACTTTTTATTAAATGTGCAAAGGTTTATGGTGAAGTTAAAAAGTTTGACTATGGTTTAAGGCTTTTATCAAAGGCTGAAGAGATTTGCGAAAATGAATTTGGCGAAAATTCTGAAGAAAGAGCAGCAGTGCTTTATGAGGAGGCTTTATTTTCTGCAAAGTACGGTAAAAACGACGAGGCTTTATATTATTTTGAAGCCTTAAGAGAGGTTTTAAAGGTTAATCCTGAAAGCAAGTTTGCTGACGACAAATATTTTGTGAAATACAAAAAAATATTAGGAAAATAAGTTTATTTTATATAAATTTTTGTTGACAGGGATAAAGGGCTTGTGTTAGACTATCATAGTACGTTCAGTAGGCGTGTTTAAGCCGCACAAAGAGGTTGGAAATCAAGGCAAGGGGCTTTGATACCGTATTTGGCGAGTATATTGCGAGGAGGTGTACGCAAGGTGTACGCAATAATTGAAACAGGCGGAAAACAGTATAAAGTATCAGAAGGTGATATCATTACTGTTGAAAAATTAGGTGTTGAAGCAGGCAGCGAATATGTTTTCGATAAAGTTATGGTTTTATCAAACGATTCAGACATTACTGTAGGTGCTCCTTACGTAGCTGGTGCTACTGTAGCTGCTTCTGTAATTGGCGAAGGCAAAGGCAAAAAGGTTGTAGTTTACAAATACAAACCTAAAAAAGGCTTCCACAAGAAAAACGGCCACAGACAGCCATTTACAAAACTTCAGATCAACAAAATCAGCCTTTAATCTATGATTAAGGTAGATGTATTCAGAAAAAACAACAGCATTTATAAATTTACTGTTTCGGGTCATGCCGGATTTGCTGAGGAAGGCAGCGATATTGTCTGCTCCGCAGTTAGCATTTTGGTTATTAATACCATAAATGCCATTGAGACGTTTACTGGCGAAAGAGCTTTTGCTCAGGCAGACAACGACGAAGGTGGATTTATAGATTATTGCTTTGCCGACACAAAAAGCGGCAGCGCAAACCATGACGCACAGCTTCTTTTGGAAACTATGGTTATGGGCTTAAAAGATATTGAAAATGAGTACAATCGTTATATAAAAGTAAACGATAAGGGAGGTAGAACGCGATGATGAAATTAAACCTTCAGTTCTTTGCTCACAAAAAAGGTGTTGGTTCTACAAAGAACGGCCGTGACTCAGAAGCTAAAAGACTTGGCGCTAAACGTGCTGACGGTCAGTTTGTATTAGCCGGCAACATTCTTTATACTCAGAGAGGAACAAAAATCCACCCTGGTAACAACGTAGGCATCGGCGGCAACGATTCACTTTTTGCTTTAGTTGATGGCGTAGTTAAGTATGAAAGAAAGGGCAGAGATAAAAAACAGGTTTCTGTTTATCCTGTTGCTGCAGCAGAATAATTTTTGAATTTAAAGGTTTCAAATGTTTTCATTTGAAACCTTTTTGTTTATAATACTAATGAAAGCAGAAAAGATAATAATATTTATGTGTTGGTATGTTTTGTGCTTTCTTAATGTATTTATTTTTTAGAAGAAAGGAGTTTATGTATGTTTGTAGATAGAGTCAAAATTCACATAAAAGGCGGAAACGGCGGTAATGGCGTTGTTTCATTTTTCAGAGCCAAATACATCACTCACGGCGGACCTGACGGTGGTGATGGCGGCAAAGGCGGAGATGTTATTTTTGTTGGAGATGGCAGCACAAACACTCTTGTAGATTTCAGATATAAGAGAATGTTTAAGGCACAGCCAGGCGGTGACGGTGGCAAGAAAAACTGTCACGGTGCTGACGGTGATGATGTTATAATAAAAGTTCCTGTTGGCACTGTTATAAGAGAAGCTGAAAGCGGCAAAATTATGGCAGACATTACAAAAGAAGGCGAAAGAAGAGTTATAATTAAAGGTGGAAAAGGCGGCAGAGGTAACCAGCACTTTGCAACCCCTACAAGACAGGCTCCTCGTTACAGTGAAAGAGGTCAGCTTAGCAAGGAATACGATGTTATACTTGAGCTTAAGCTTATTGCTGATGTT
>CALWHO010000159.1 GCA_944380405.1 uncultured Lachnospiraceae bacterium | reverse complement strand
AAGAAGCGATGAAGAAGTTTCCGGCATTATGGACCTTCTTAGAAGCTATCTTAAAAACCACATAAAAAGAGCTAAAAATGACAACATAAAGGTAGACATCATTGGCGATGTAACAAGGCTTGATGAAGATATACAAGAGCAGATTAAAAATCTTGAAGACATAACAAAAGACAAAACCGGTCTTAATCTTCATATTGCCCTTAATTATGGCGGTAGAGATGAAATTATAAGAGCTGTAAAAAATATTGCCCAGGAAATAAAGCTGGGAAATATTGATGTTGATGACATTACAGAAGAATACTTCTCAAATAGCCTTGATACAAAAGGCGTTCCAGACCCTGAGCTTCTTATAAGAACAAGTGGCGAAGAAAGAGTCAGCAATTTCCTTTTATGGCAGATAGCATACAGCGAAATGTCTTTTTCTGATAAGCTTTGGCCTGACTATACAAAAGACGATTTTGATGAGGCTATATATAGCTATCAAAACAGAGAAAGACGCTTTGGCGGTAGACTTAAGTAAGGGGTGAAATATATTTGCGTACCAGAATTATATCAGGCGCTGTAATTTTTTTAGCACTGCTTTTCTTTATAATTATAGGAGGCATACCCCTTCAGGCAGCTGTCGGCGTTCTTTCTGTAATAGGCATGTTTGAGTTTTACAGAGCCGTATCAAAAAATATAACATTTTCTCACTATATAGGCTTTGCATTTGCCATAGTGTATGTTATATTTATGGACTACATTATTAACGAAAGCAACATATTTAATATATTTGTATCTTTGTTTCTTGTGGTACTTCTTTGCCACATGGTTATTTTTCACCACAAAGAAAACATAACTAACACACTTGTTGCATTTTTTGGATTCTTTTATGCCTGCTTTTTACTTTCGCATATATTCCTTGTAAGAGAATATACTTACGGAGAGTTTTTTGTATGGCTTATATTTATGACAGCATTTGGCTGTGATACAGGAGCATATTTTACAGGTGTATTTTTCGGAAAGCATAAGCTTATACCAGACCTTAGCCCTAAAAAAACAATTGAAGGCTCAATAGGCGGTATTGTTACAGCAACTCTTATATGCGTAATATATGGCTTCTGCATAGAAAAATATTTCGTAATAGAAAATGTAAACACAATTTACCTTTGTCTTATAACAGGCATTGTAGGCTCAATACTTTCACAGATAGGTGACCTTGCTGCCTCTGCAATTAAAAGACATGTAGGTATAAAAGACTATGGTAATATTATTCCTGGTCATGGTGGTATACTGGACAGATTTGACAGCGTGCTTCTTACAGCGCCTGTTGTGTATTATGTAATGATTTTTTCAATTAAGGTGTTATAATATATAAGGCATTGCGTTTTAAAAAATGTAATGCCTTATTGCTAAGTTTATATAAAATTTGAATAAATGGTGATTAATATGAAGAAAATATCTATTCTTGGCTCTACAGGTTCTATTGGTGTTCAGACACTTGACGTTGTAAGAAGCACAGGGGATTTTCAGGTAATGGCTCTTACAACAAACAGAAACATAGACCTTATTAAAAAACAAATAGAAGAATTTAAGCCAATTCTTGCCGTTGTTATGGATGAAGAAAAGGCTGAAGAACTTAAAAAAATAATGGGCGAAACAAATACAGTTATTAAAAGCGGCATGGACGGTCTTGTGGAGGCAGCAACACTTCCAGAAGCAGAAACAATAGTTGTTTCTGTTGTAGGTAATATTGGCATTAAGCCTACTTATGAGGCTATTATGGCTAAAAAAGAAATAGCCCTTGCCACAAAAGAAGTTCTTGTATCAGGCGGCAGTCTTATTAAAAATGCTGCCAAAAAAATGGGAGTTTCAATACTTCCTATTGATAGCGAGCATTCAGCCATATTCCAGAGCCTTCAGGGCAACAGCATGAATAAGATTAATAAAATACTCCTTACTGCATCAGGCGGTCCATTTAGAGGCAAAAAGAGAGAAGACCTTATAAATGTAACTGCAAAAGATGCCCTTAAACACCCTAACTGGAGTATGGGTGCTAAAATTACAATTGACTCATCAACAATGATGAATAAAGGCCTTGAAGTAATAGAAGCAAAATGGCTCTTTGATGTAGATGTTGAGGACATAGAAGTTGTTGTTCATCCTCAGAGCATTATTCATTCAGCAGTTGAGTATGAAGACGGTGCTGTAATGGCTCAAATGGGTGTACCTGATATGAAAGTGCCTATAAGCTACGCTCTTACATATCCAAAGCGAGTAAAAAACAACTTTGAAAAGCTTGATATTACAAAGATTGCCATGCTTACATTTGAAAAGCCGGACATGGAAACATTTAAGTGTCTTGGACTTGCTTTTAAAGCAATAAAGATAGGTGGCACAATGCCTGCTGTATTAAATGCAGCAAACGAAATTGCAGTTGATGCATTCCTTAAAGGCAGCATAAAATTCCTTGACATAGCAGAAATAATAGAAAAAACAATGAATGCATATACTGTAATTAATGATTATACAATTGATGAGCTTCTTGAAGCTGATAAATGGGGAAGATCTTACGCTTCTCAATTAATTAATAATTAACATATTATTAAAAACAAATTTGTATATTGATGATAGAATAACTAAAATATAATTTTTTAGGAGATATCGGATGTCAACAATTTTAAACATAATTTTAACTTTAGTGGTTTTTAATACCCTTGTAATAGTACATGAATGGGGTCATTATAAAACAGCAATTAAAAACGGAATACTTGTTGAAGAGTTTTCAATAGGCATGGGACCTCTTTTGGCTTACAAAATGAAAGGTGAAACAATGTATTCCTTAAGAGCTTTACCTATAGGTGGTTTTTGCCGTATGCTTGGAGAAGACACAGCTATTTCAGATAACCGTTCCTTTAACAGTAAAAGCACATGGGCAAGAATGGCAGTTGTTGTTATGGGTCCTGTTATGAACTTTATACTTTGCTTTGTACTTGTTCTTGGTCTTACAGCAACTTCTGAAACAATAGTTTTTCCAGAGGTTACATCTGTTTCACCAGATGCTCATGCCTATACTCAGGGTCTTGAAGAAGGCGACAGAATTACAAAAATAAACGGCGAAAGCATACACACATATCAGGATTTATACCTTGTTCTTGATGGCTGTAATGGCAAAGACCTTGATGTTACAGTTGAAAATAACGGAGAAAAAAGAGACCTTGTTATTACACCTTCTGTTTCAGAAGACGGTTCAAGATGGATTGTAGGCTTTGTGCCACTTATAAAAACAGGGCTTTTTGCAGATACAGTTGACGGATACGACAAAGTTTCTGTTGGAGATGTTATTTACGAAACTGTATTTTCAATGGTATACTATGTTAAATCAGTAATAGTAGGGCTTGTAAGACTTTTTACACTTAATATTTCACCAGAAGATGTTGCTGGACCTATAGGCATAGTTCAGATTGTAGGCGACACTGTTGAGCAAAGCCTAAGTGTAAGTGTTGTAAGTGCCGTAAAAAGCATACTTTCAATTATGGCTCTTTTAAGTGTAAACCTTGGTGTTATAAATCTTTTCCCAATACCTGCCATGGACGGAGGCAGACTTGTATTTTTAATTGTGGAAACATTAAGAGGAAAGCCTATTGACCCAGACAAAGAAGGTTTTGTTCATTTTGTCGGCTTTGTTCTTCTTATTATATTTATGGTTATTGTAGCATCAAACGATATAACACGACTTATATTTGGATAAAAAAAGCAGGGATTTATTATGGAATATATAAAAAGAAAATTAACAAAAGAAGTTTCTGTTGGAAACTTAAAAATAGGCGGGAATAACCCTATTATAATACAAAGCATGTGCAACACAAAAACAGCAGATGTTAAAGCAACTGTGGAGCAGATACGTCGACTTGAAGAAGCAGGCTGCGAGCTTGTGCGTGTGGCTGTGCCTGACATGGAAGCAGCAAAGGCAATAGGTGAAATAAAGAAAAATATATCAATACCACTTGTGGCAGACATTCATTTTGACTACCGTCTTGCACTTGAAGTTATGAATCAGGGCATAGACAAAGTGCGTATAAATCCAGGCAACATAGGAAGCGAAGAAAGAATTAAAGCCGTTGTTGATATGGCTAAAGAAAAGCACATACCTATTAGAATAGGCGTAAACAGCGGTTCTCTTGAAAAAGAGCTTCTTGAAAAATACGGCAGAGTAACTCCAGAGGCTCTTGTGGAAAGCGCTCTTAAGCATGTTAGAATACTTGAAAAATTGGATTTTCATGATATAGTAATTTCAATAAAGGCTTCAAGCGTGCCTTTTAGTATTGCAGCGTATAATCTTCTTTCTGAGAAGGTTGATTATCCTCTTCATGTAGGCATTACAGAAGCAGGAACTGTATGGAGCGGCACTGTAAAGTCTGCTGTTGGCATAGGCGCTATACTTTCACAGGGCATAGGCGACACCATAAGAGTTTCTCTTACAGGTGACCCAGTAGAAGAAATAAAGGCAGCAAAGGAGATACTTAAAGGTCTTGAGCTTAGAAAATTTGGTGTTGAATTTGTATCATGCCCAACATGTGGCAGAACACAAATAGACCTTATTAAAATAGCTTCTATAGTAGAAGAAAAATGCAGATACATAAATAAAGACATTAAGGTTGCCGTTATGGGCTGTGTTGTAAATGGTCCAGGAGAAGCAAGAGAGGCGGACATCGGTATTGCTGGCGGCAAAGGCGAAGGTCTTTTATTTAAAAAAGGCGAGATTATTAAAAAAGTGCCTGAAGAATGTCTTATTGACGAATTAATGAAAGAAATAGATAAGTTATAATTATTAAAGACGGAATATAGAAATACTTCTAAATTCCGTCTTTTACTAAAGAGGATTGATAACATGACTGCAAAAAGCTTTAATGACGTATTTTCAAAATTATCTCTTACTCAGGATACAAGAGGTATTTTTAATGATGCCGTTGTTACATCTCTCAAAATTTATAAAAAAGACAAAATACTTGATATTAAAATGGAGCTGCCAGATATTGTTAAAGACAGCTATTTTGATGTGTTTAAAGAGCAGCTTTATAATCAAATACCAGGTATTAATGACATACTTGTAAATGTTCATTATAAAAACGCATACACAGACATTAATAACGCCATTGAAAAAATTTGGGACAACATTATATTTTCTGTAGGCAAGGAAAGCCCAGCATGCCGAACAATGATAAACGGCGCAACATGGCGAGTAGAAAATAACTTCCTTGTTATATCTGTCAAAAATAACGCATCTTTCTATCTTCTTAGAAAAAATATAGACCATATTATTAGTCAGAAACTTCTTTTGGAGGAAGACATAGACTTAAAGGTTAAGTTTATGGACGAGAAAGTATCAGAAGAAGAAATTGCTCTTTTCAGAAAGAAACAGGAAGAAATACAGGCTGATATATTTAAAGAAATGGCAGAGCAAAAATCAACTGAAGACGCCGTTAAAAATGCTGAAATCAAAGAAAAAACTGCTGAAAACATCAGTAACGGCATACTTATTGGTAAGGAAATTACTGGAAATATTGTTAAAATTAAAGACTCCAAGCAGGAGGGCGAAAAGGTTATTATTGAGGGCCGTGTATTTAACATGGATAAACGTGAAATAAAGGGCGAAAGATACCTTGTTTCATTTAATATAACTGACTTTACAGACTCTACAACTGTCAAATTCTTTGTTGACAAAAAGGTATTTGATGGCGGTGTTGAAGGCGAGCTTAAAGATGGCAAGTATGTAAAAGTAAAAGGCGAAGTACAGTATGACACATACTCAAAAGAAATAGACATTATGTCAAGGGATATCTCAAAAGGCAATCCACCACCAGAAAGAATGGATAATGCCGAGGAAAAAAGAGTTGAACTTCACCTTCATACACAAATGAGCCGTATGGACGGTTTAACACCTGCAAAGGAATTTATTAAAAGAGCCCAGAAATGGGGTCATAAGGCTATTGCCATAACAGACCACGGAGTTGTGCAGGCTTTCCCAGAAGCTATGGAAAGCAGCTCTAAAAGCGATTTAAAGGTTATATATGGCGTTGAGGCATACCTTATAAATGACTACGGAACAAGTGTTTTTTATCCAAGAAATCAAACAATTGATGATGAATTTGTTGTATTTGATATAGAAACAACAGGCTTAAGCAAAGACAACGACCGTATAACAGAAATAGGCGCTGTTAAGATTAAAGACGGCAAAATTACAGATAAATTCAGTACATTTGTTAACCCTGAAATACATATTCCTGAAGAAATAACAGACCTTACAGGAATAGACGATGAAATGGTTAAATATGCGCCTAAGATAGAAGAAGTTTTGCCTGAGTTTATGGAGTTTTTTGGAGACTCTGTACTTGTTGCCCATAACGCACCATTTGACACAGGATTTATAAGGGCAAAGGCAGAAAAGGCAGGTCTTGGAGTAATAAGAAACACCGTTGTTGATACTTTGGAGCTGGCAAAGTGCCTTTATCCAGAACTTAAAAAGTATAAGCTTAATTTAGTCTGTGACCACTTAGGCGTTGAGCTTAAAGGTCACCACAGGGCAGTTAATGATGCTGCTGCAACGGCAGAAGTTTTTGTTAAAATGCTTAATAACCTTTCAGAAAGAAATATATATTATCTGAAAGACATTAATCCAAATCTTACAACAATAATAAACTACGACAAGCTTAAATATTATCATGCAATAATACTTGTTAAAAACCATGTTGGTCTTAGAAATCTTTATGAGCTTATATCAAAAAGCCATATTGATTATTACAAAAAAAGACCTCGCATACCAAAAAGCCTTTTAACTAAATACAGAGAAGGTCTTATACTGGGCAGTGCCTGCGAAGCTGGCGAGCTTTACAGAGCCATGCTTGATACAGACAGACCAAAAAGCGATATTCAGCTGGAAGAAATAGCTTTATACTACGACTATCTTGAAATACAGCCTAATGGAAACAACAAGTTTATGATTAAGTCTCCAAAGGTAAAAAATGTAAACTCAATGAACGACATTATTAATTTCAACAAAAAGATAGTTGATATAGCAGACAGGCTTAATAAGCCAGTCGTGGCTACATGTGACGTTCATTTTATAGACCCGGAAGACTCTGTATACAGAAAAATTATAATGACTGCTGAAGGCTTCAGCGATGTAGAAGACCAGGCACCTCTTTATTACAGAACAACAGAAGAAATGCTTGAGGAATTTAAGTATTTAGGCGAAGAAAAATCATATGAGGTAGTTGTAAAAAACACAAACTTAATTGCCGACATGATTGAAAAAATAAAGCCTATACCGGACGGAACATTTCCACCATACTTTGAAGGCTGTGAAGAAGAGCTTAGGCAGATTTGCACCGACAAAGCTGTATCTATATATGGTGACCCACTTCCAGAAGTAGTCAAAAGCCGTCTTGATAGAGAGCTTAACTCTATTATAAATAACGGTTATGCTGTGCTTTATATTATTGCCCAAAAACTTGTTTGGAACTCCAATGACCATGGATATCTTGTTGGTTCTCGTGGTTCTGTTGGTTCTTCATTTGCAGCAACAATGGCAGGTATTACAGAGGTTAATCCTCTTCAGCCGCATTATGTCTGCCCAAACTGCAAATATTCCGATTTTACAAGTGATATTGTTATGCAGACATTTAAAGAAGGCGGCAGTGGCTGTGACATGCCTGATGCCATTTGTCCTGTATGCGGCCATAAACTTAATAAAGACGGTCATGATATACCATTCGAAACATTCCTTGGATTTGAAGGCGACAAAGAGCCTGATATTGACCTTAACTTTTCAGGTGACTATCAGCAGAGAGCTCATGCATATACAGAGGAGCTTTTCGGCAAAGGCAAAACATTTAAAGCAGGTACAATAGGTACATTGGCAGACAAAACAGCTTACGGCTTTGTGCTTAAATACCTTGAGAAAAACGAAAAGACTGCCCATAATGCAGAAATTTCTCGTCTTGCTAATGGCTGTACTGGCGTTAAAAGAACAACAGGTCAGCACCCAGGCGGTATTATGGTTGTACCAAGCAACCACGATATATACGAGTTTTGTCCTATTCAGCATCCAGCCGATGACGTAAACTCAACTGTAACAACAACTCATTTTGACTACCATTCCATAAGCGGACGACTTTTAAAACTTGACCTTCTGGGCCATGATGATCCTACGGTTATTCGTATGCTTTATGACCTTACAGGAATAAATCCTCAGACAGTTGAGCTTGGCGACAAAGACACAATGTCACTTTTTGAGTCGCCAAAAGCCCTTGGAGTAGTTGCAGAAGATATTGGCTGTGAAACAGGAACACTGGGCATACCTGAATTTGGTACGAAATTTGTTCGTCAGATGCTTCTTGATACTAAGCCAAAGACATTCTCCGACCTTTTAAGAATTTCAGGTCTTTCTCATGGTACAGACGTTTGGCTTGGCAACGCACAGGAGCTTATTGCAAACGGCACCATTACCCTTAAAGAAACAATTTCCACTCGTGACAGTATTATGAGCTACCTTATTACAAAGGGCGTACCTAATAAGCCATCATTTAAAATTATGGAAAAGGTACGAAAGGGCAAAGGTCTTGCACCTGAAGATATTGCTCTTATGAAAGAGCATGATGTGCCACAGTGGTATATAGACAGCTGTCTTAAAATAAAATACATGTTCCCTAAGGCTCATGCTGCTGCATACGTTATGAATGCATTTAGAATTGCGTATTTTAAGGTTAATTACCCTCTGGCTTATTATGCGGCATACTTTTCAGTTAGAGCCAGTGATGACTTTGACTACAGCTGTATGTGTGTAGGAGAAGAAACAGCAAGAGATGCAGCAAGAAGCATACAGGAAAAGGGTAATACAGCAACAACAAAAGAAAAAAATAAGCTTACTGTTTTGGAGCTTGTAATTGAGTTTTATGCAAGGGGATTTAACTTCCTGCCTATAGACATATATAAGTCTGATGCTAAAAATTTTCTTATAGAAGGAAATGGTCTTATACCGCCTTTTAACTCTCTTCAGGGTCTGGGCATAACAGCTGCTCAGGGCATTGTTGAAGGCAGAAAGGGCATAGAAGAATTTAAAACTATAGAGGAGTTTAATGACCTTACAGGTCTTGGAAAGACTCTTACAGAGCTTTTAAAAGAAAATGGTATTCTTGAGGGAATACCTGAAACAAACCAGCTTACGCTTTTTTAATTTAATCAAACAAAAAAACTGCTTTTTATTAAGCAGTTTTTTTGTTTTTGTAAAGTGTGGTTTTTTTGTATCATTTTTTTGGGGAATTAATAACGCTTTTGTCTTTTGGACAATTATTATTTTAGTATAAATATATTAAC
Source organism: uncultured Lachnospiraceae bacterium (assembly GCA_944380405.1). Taxonomy (GTDB): domain Bacteria; phylum Bacillota; class Clostridia; order Lachnospirales; family Anaerotignaceae; genus HGM11808. The sequence goes on along the minus strand of CALWHO010000159.1, from coordinate 1,207 downwards.
GATGTATATATGTTTTGTAAATATTATATTAACATAAAAATATAGCTGTACAAAGAAAAAACCCGTCTTTAAAAGGCGGGTTTCTTCTTTAGAAGGATGGTATTATGAAATCAATTGGGGTTTATGCTTACGAGTATTATAATACAATTAAATTATTAATGGAGTTTATATAAAGTGTAAATAATATATGAACATTTATTTTTTTAAAGAAAAAATGAAAGCCGCCTTTTTTAAGGCGGCTTTCAAAGGAAGGATGGTATTATGAATATTAATTATGGGGTTTTTGTTTTTACAATGAGAATTATAAAAGAATAATATTAACAGCATATATACTTTTTGTAAACAAATTGTTAATACAGCCTTTGTTAAATCATATAAAATTTTGCATAAGAAATATTAATATAATAAACAAAAAGAAATCTTTACTGCAAATATTTATAGTTGTTAAAATTGTATATTACTTAACAAAGAATAAACATTGTTAAAATAAATTATAGAATAAAATAATCATGCCAAATATTTATTGTTTTGCATGCAAAATTATTTAAAAATTAATATTTATGAATATATACATATAGCATTATTAAAAAAATAAATAAATTAAATCATCTATATTAAAGATATTATTTTATAAAGTTAAACTATGTAAATATATATAATAATATTTTAAATCCGTTAAATCTAAGAAATATATGAAATATATAAGTTTTTTATAAAATTTAAAAACATTAAAAAAAACATATATTAAATTGTATAAGTTTATTAATATCAATTAATTACTTTGCATACTTTGTAATAATAATGATAATATAACATTTTAAAATTATTTTATTAATTGTACGTCATAAAATACACAAAGTAATAATATATAATTATTCATCAAAACTGCACATGCAAATTGTTAATTATGTCATCTATTTTTTTCATTTTTTTCGTTTTGTTTTACTATATTCAATTTAACATGAAATATGTTACAATAAAGCCAGCTTTTAAAAGAGCTGATTTGTATCTAACGCTCACAATACTTTCTTACACATTATTTATAAAAAGCAATAATTCATAATATATTTTAAGTGTAATTTTGTAATGTGTCGTTAAGAAATAAGCAAATTTATTTTTGTTTAGGGAGGTTTTAGGTATGTCAAACAACAGTAAGCAAGGTCAATTTAAGAAGGATCTTAAGAAAATGGACATTTGGGCACTTGCT
>CALWHO010000158.1 GCA_944380405.1 uncultured Lachnospiraceae bacterium | reverse complement strand
GTGGTAACGAAATGACAGACGTTCTTCTTGAGTTCCCAGAACTTAAAGACCCAAGAACAGGCGAAAGCCTTATGCAAAGAACAGTTCTTATTGCCAACACATCAGATATGCCTGTTGCTGCTCGTGAAGCCAGCATTTACACAGGTATTACAATAGCTGAATACTTCAGAGATATGGGTTACAGCGTTGCTCTTATGGCTGACTCAACATCAAGATGGGCAGAAGCCCTTCGTGAAATGAGTGGTCGTCTTGAGGAAATGCCTGGTGAAGAAGGTTACCCTGCATACCTTGGCAGCCGTCTTGCGCAGTTCTATGAAAGAGCAGGTATGGTTGAATGTCTCGGTAGTGACGGAAGAATGGGTTCACTTACTGCTATCGGTGCTGTTTCACCTCCTGGTGGTGATACATCAGAACCTGTTTCACAGGCTACACTTCGAATTGTAAAAGTATTCTGGGGTCTTGACTCAGCTCTTGCTTATAAACGTCACTTCCCAGCTATTAACTGGCTTACAAGCTATTCACTTTATCAGGATAAAATTGACGTATGGACAGATAAAAATGTTGAGATAGACTTTGCAGAACACAGAGCAGAGGCTATGAGGCTTCTTCAGTTAGAAGCAGAGCTTCAGGAAATAGTTCAGCTTGTTGGTGTTGACTCACTTTCACATAGCGATAGACTTATACTTGAAGTTGCTCGTTCTATCCGTGAAGACTTCCTTCACCAGAACTCTTTCCATGAAGTTGACACATATACATCTCTTCATAAACAGTATAGAATGCTTTCTCTTATACTTAAGTTCTATGAAGAAGCAGGTAAGGCTGTTAAAGAAGGCGTATCTATAAACAAGATTGTTAAGCTTCCTGTTATAGAACGTATCGGCCGTGTAAAATATGTTGAAGAAACTAATGTTGACAAGGAATATGCAGGAATTGAAGAGTCAATCGTAAATGAGCTTGCAGACCTTGTTAAAAAGGAGGCCGATGAATTATGATTAAGGAATATAGATCAATACAGGAAGTAGCCGGTCCTCTTATGCTTATTTCAGGAGTTGAAGGCGTAAAATATGACGAGCTTGGCGAAATTGAGCTTGTAAACGGCGAAATAAGAAGATGCAAGGTTTTGGAAGTAAATGGTGACACAGCACTTGTTCAGCTTTTTGAAAGCTCAACAGGTATTAACCTTTCAGACAGTAAAGTGCGTTTCCTTGGTAAGAGCCTTGACTTTGGCGTTTCTCCTGATATTCTCGGCCGTGTATTTGACGGTATGGGTAAACCAATAGACGGTGGCCCAGACATTATACCTGAAAAACGCCTTGATATTAACGGTGCACCTATTAACCCAGCTGCTCGTGACTATCCATCTGAGTTTATTCAGACAGGTGTTTCTGCCATAGACGGTCTTAATACACTTGTTAGAGGTCAGAAACTTCCTATATTCTCAGCTTCAGGTCTTCCACACTCAAATCTTGCTGTTCAGATTGCTCGTCAGGCAAAGGTTAGAGGTACAGACAGTAAGTTTGCCGTTGTGTTTGCAGCTGTTGGTATTACATTTGAAGATGCTCAGTTCTTTATTGACGACTTTAAGTCAACAGGTGCTATTGACCGTTCAGTTGTGTTTGTAAACCTTGCAAATGACCCTGCTGTAGAGCGTATATGTACACCTCGTATGGCTCTTACAGCTGCCGAATACCTTGCTTTTGAACAGGGTATGCACGTACTTGTAATTATTACTGATATTACAAACTATGCTGAAGCCCTTCGTGAAGTTTCAGCTGCTAAAAAGGAAGTTCCTGGCAGACGTGGTTATCCAGGTTACCTTTATACAGACCTTGCAACAATGTATGAAAGAGCAGGTAAGAAGAGAGGCATAGACGGCTCAATTACTATGATTCCTATTCTTACAATGCCTGAAGACGATAAAACACACCCTATCCCTGACCTTACAGGCTATATTACAGAAGGACAGATTATACTTAGCCGTGAGCTTTATAAAAAAGGTCTTCAGCCACCTATTGACGTTCTTCCGTCTCTTAGCCGTCTTAAAGATAAAGGTATTGGTAAAGGCAAAACAAGAGAAGACCATGCAGATACTATGAACCAGCTTTTCGCTGCTTACTCAAGAGGTAAGGATGCAAAAGAGCTTATGGCTATTTTGGGCGAAAGTGCACTTTCAGACATCGACCTTTTATATGCTAAGTTTGCCGATGAGTTTGAAAAGGAATATGTATCACAGGGCTTTAGAACAGACAGAACTATTGAGGATACACTTGAAACTGGCTGGAAGCTTCTTGCAAAACTTCCTAAGAGCGAGCTTAAACGTATTCGTGACGAATATCTTGAAAAATATATGCCTAAGGAGTGATAAGCTGTGGCAAGATTAAACGTTAATCCAACTCGTATGGAAATGACACGTCTTAAAAAACAGCTTAAAACTGCCACAAGGGGTCATAAGCTTTTAAAGGATAAACTTGACGAGCTTATGAAACAGTTTCTTGAAATAGTTAAAGAAAACAAGAAACTTCGTCAGGAGGCAGAAACTGCCCTTGAAAAGGCATACAAAAGCTTTATAATTGCCCGTGCAGTAATGAGCGAGGAATACATGGGCGAAGCTCTTATGATGCCGAAGCAGAAAGTTGTTGTTGATGTGGCAAATAAAAATATAATGAGCGTTAATGTGCCTGTTTTCGATTTTAAGTCTGCCGACAGCAGAAGCGACATATACCCTTATGGTCTTGCTTTTACATCTGGCGAGCTTGATACAGCTATGGAGCATTTCTCAGAGGCTATGGAACCTCTTTTAAGACTGGCTGAAAGCGAAAAAAGTGCTCAGCTTTTGGCTCAGGAAATAGAAAAAACAAGACGAAGAGTTAATGCTCTTGAAAACGTAATGATTCCTAACTATCAGGAAACAATTAAGTTTATAAGCCAGAAGCTTGAGGAAAATGATAGAGCCACAACTACACGTCTCATGAAAGTTAAGGATATGATTGCGAAAAAAGCTATTGAAGAAAGACGAAAACAAGACGCAGCAGTTTAAAAAAATACTAAACAGCCGATTTTATATATCGGCTGTTTTTTTGTTTAAATTATGAATATACCTTGTTCTTTTTAAATATAAATTTATAAGAGTTAAAAAGGAGAGGTGCAAATGGAATACATAATTACAACAGAAAGCAGAAAAGTATTATGCCCTGTAGAGGGTCAGAAAATCCAGATGGTTATAGACTGTGATATGATAGTGCCTGATATTAAGCCTGATATGGACTATATTATAGACTGCAAAGGTCAGGCAGTTATTACTGACGAAAATGTATTTGACGGCAGAATAAGCTTTAAAGGCAGAATGGATATATGCGTTATTTATTACTCAGCCGTTGATGGAGGCAGAATTTGTTCAATGAAAAGCATACAGCCCTTTGAGGACTTTATAAATGCAGATGATGCTTCCTCAGGTGATTATGTGCTTTTAACTCCTGTTTTGGAGCATATAGAGTATAAAGCCATAAATGGCAGAAAACTTGCTGTAAAGGCTATATTAAGCGTTATGGCGCATATTGAAAATATGAGGGGAATTACAATACCTTCAAAATGTAATGAGGAAAACGGTCTTTTTGTAAATATAAATCAAAAGAAAGTTAAAGAAACAACAGGCATTATAAATACATCATTTAAAATGCAGGAAGAAATATCAATGCCTGTTTCAAAAGACTCTATTGAAAATATAATAAGCTGTGACGCTTATGTTCTTTCTGATGACCTTAAAGCCATTGATGGCGGTGTAAGAGCCATGGGAAAAATACGTATTTCACTTATGTATGAAGGTGACAGTGGTGAAGCTATAGTTGAAACAGAAAGCTTTGAAGTGCCTTATGACGGAATTCTTGATTCTTCTGGCGTAAGAGAAGGCAATATTGTATGCGGTAAAACATATATTAAAAACTCTATGGCAAATGTAATTACAGACAGCGAAGGTAAGGGCAAAACACTTATGTTTGACTGTGAGGTGGCAGTAAAGGCACAGGCACTTTCAAACAGCGATGAATATTTTGTATGTGACGCATATTCCGACAGAGAATGTATAAACGCTCATACTCAGGAGGTTATATATCCTGTTTTAACAGGCAAAAACAAAAATAAGACTGTTGTTAAGGATACAATTAAGTCTGAAAATGCCGACATACTTAAATATATTTATTCATGTGGTGATATTTCATACTATGATGTAAACTGCCTTAAAAATACAGTTGAAATAAACGGTATAGCCGATATTTCCGTAATATGCCTTACAGAAAGCGATGAAAAGCCAGTTATGACTTTTGACTCATCAATTCCTTTCAGTCAGGAAGCAGAAATAACAGGCGTTGACAGTGATAATTTATACTGCGTAAATGTAACTGTTGAGGATATACAGGTAAACGTACTTAACAGCAGAGAAATAGAGGTTTCAGCATATATAGTTATAGATTTATATACAGAAAAAATGTGCAGCCAGATATGCATTGAAAAAATTGAGAAAGACGAAACAGCTGTAAATGACGCACCTTCAGCTGCAATATATGTTGTTCAAAATGACGATACACTTTGGGACATAGCAAAAAGATATAAAACAGCAAAAGAAAATATACTCTCTCTTAATAATCTGGAGTCAGAAGATGCCATAAAAAAGGGCAAAAAACTTCTTATAGTGAAAAAAGTTCAGCTGTAATAAAAACCCTCAAAGCCCATTATTTGGTGCTTTGAGGGTTTTTTATTAAATATTTGTTTTTGCCTATATATGCAGCGCCTTTTGCACCTGCATATTTGCCATTTGGCATTTGAGTTATTTCCTGTCCTATTTTTTGGCTTAAAATTTCGGCAAAGTAGTCTATTGATGAAAGACCGCCTGTAAGAACTATTTTGTCGGATTTAAGGTTATTTCTGTACATAAGAGCAACCTTTGATGCAACAGAGTCTGCAACACCTGCTGCAATATCGTTTCTGTCTTTTCCAACGCCTATATAGTTTATTACTTCTGTTTCTGCAAAAACTGTGCATGTGGAGCTAATGGGAAGAACAGTTCCTTTTTTTGCTGCTTCAAAAAGCTCGTCTATTGTAAGAGCAAGGCGGTTTGCCATTATTTCAACAAATTTTCCAGTGCCAGAGGCACATTTATCGTTCATTATAAAGTCTGATACCTTTCCTTCACGAAGGCATATAACCTTTGTATCCTGACCGCCTACGTCTATAATAGTGCAGTTTTTGGAAACTTCTGTAGCTACGCCCATACCGTGACAGCTTATTTCTGTTACGGTATAGCTGGCATATTCAACAGATGTTCTGCCATAGCCTGTGGCAGATACAACGGTATCATCAGAAAGTACGTCTATATTTTCCTCTAAAAGTCTATATTTAATTATGTTTGCTGTTTCTTTACTGCTCCAACCAGTTGGAAGTGTAAATAAAAGCTCTTTATCGCCTGTTACGGCTATTTTGGCAGCCGTAGAGCCTATATCTATACCTACAAAATACATTTGATGTCAACTCCTTTAAAGGCTTTATTTATGTGGTTTTAATTTATCATGTGGCTACATCTTTGTCAATTAATCAAAAAAAGGCACAAAAAAACTGCCTACAAGTGCAGACAGCTTTTTTGTTTTGTTTATGTTAAGGTCTGAAAACAATTTTAATAGCTGCATCGTCCTTATCAGCAAGGTCAAAGCCAGCTTTAATGTCATCAAGCTTAAATTCGTTTGTAATAAGAGGTTTTATTTTAACAAGACCCTGAGCAACTGGTCTTAATGTTTCTGGGCACCATACATATCTTTGCTGCCATGTATGATGAACGAGGCATGTATTTATAAATTCAAGACCGTCGTCATGCCATCTGCTTATGTTAAGTGTTACAGGTTTTGTAACCCAGCTGTAGAATACAAACTTACCGTTATGTTTGATAATTTCGCTTGCCATGTTAAATGATTCTTCTGTTCCGGCAGCTTCTACAACAACATCAGCACCAACGCCATCTGTAAGCTCCTTTATGTATTCAACAGGGTCTACCTTTGTAGAATTTATTACTATGTCTGCTCCAAGGCTCTTTGCAAGGTCAAGTTTTCCATCAAGAACATCTACGACAATAACTCTGTATGCACCTTTAAGCTTAGCACACTGAGCTATAATCTGTCCTGCGAAGCCAGCACCCATAACAACAACTGTGTCACCAAGCTGAACACCACTGTTCATGCCTGAATACATTGCACATGCAACAGGTTCGCCAAGAGATGCAATATCCATATCAAGGTCATATGGTACAGGCTGAAGCTGGAATTCTTTTGATTTGAAGTATTGAGCATAGTTATTGTTCCAACCAAAAGCCATAACTTTGTCGCCAACTTTATAGTTTGTTATTTTGCTGCCTACAGCAACAACTGTACCGCCTGATTCATGTCCTAAAAGGAATGGGAATTTAGGGTCCTGACGGAATTCTGCTGTTTTAGGAGGCATAAATCCTCTGTAAAAGCTTTTATCACTGCCGCAAATACCTATAAGGTGGTTTTTAACAATAATATCGTCTTCTCCGCATTCAAGCTCTCTTTCTATAAGCTCTATGTCGTATGGACCATTAAGTCTTGCTGCTTTTGTAATGAATTTTTCCAATAGTAAAACCTCCTTTTATAAAATATAGACAGGGCAGAAATCCCTGTCTGAAAAGTTTGTATTTGTTTTTTATGGATATTAGATAATACCAGCCATGTAAAGAATAACTGTTAATATAGCACCAACGCCACCAGCTATAGTTGCACCGATACTTACACCTTTCATACCCTGACGGATATCCATGTTTGACATAGAAACTGCAACCCAGAAACCTGATGAGTTACCATGTTTGAACATAAGAGCACCAGTACCGCAAGCAAGGAATGCTGCAAGAGGTGATACACCGATTGTGTCAAGAAGTGGCTGAACAAGAGCAGCTGCTGTCATAACACCAAGTGAGTTAGAACCTGTTACAACGTGGATGATAGCTGCAATAACAATTGGGATTATGATACCAGGGATACCAGCGTTAACGATAACTTCTGCAACCTGATCTGCAACACCTGCATTTTTGATAAATATTGCTAAAACGCCGCCCATACCTGTTACGATAATAGGCATAGCTGCTGATTCCATAGCTGAATCTGCCCAACCGTTAAGAACAGTTTTTGATTTCCAGTTCTTGCCTGTAAGTGTAAGAGAATAAATACAAGCTGCAAGAAGAGCTGCAAGAGGTGAACCAAGGAATGCGAAGAAGTTAGCAATTCCTGTTCCTGGTATTACAAGGTTAAGAACTGTGTTGATCATGATAAGTATAATTGCGAGGCTTAATGGAGCAAGAGAGTTGAATAATGATGGAAGGTTTTCTCTCTTTGAAGCTGCTTCCATAGCTGCTTTAACAAATTCTTCTTTTGGAAGAAGATGCTCTTTAAGAGTTTTACAATAAAGAGTTGCTGCAAAAACTGATGGTATAGAAATTATGATACCCCAAATAACTGCCTGACCTACTGGAAGACCAAGAAGAGCTGCTGCTGATACAGGGCCTGGTGTAGGAGGTACAAGTGATGCTGTTACAAGGGCTCCAAGGTATGTAAGAGAACCTAAAGAAACCATTGATTTTTTAGTTTTAAGAGCAAGAGTTGATACGATAGGTATAAGAAGGATAACTACTGTATCTGCCCAAATAGCAATACCAAGAATGAAACCGCTTATTGCGATAGCCCATTCAATTTTCTTTTCACCTAAAACTGCAACAAGAGATTCAGTAATTTTTACTGCGGCACCGGTTTCTTCCATAACCTTACTAAGGAAACAGCCAAGGAAAATAACTATAGCAACACTTTTAATTGTATCAGCGAAGCCTTTGTTGATTGTTCCTTCAATTTCTGCCCAAGGTGTCTGTAATGCTATTGCTAAAATGATGCCTGTAAGAAGAATGCTAAATACTGCATTTACTTTTGCCTTTGTAATAAGGGCAATCATAAGTATGATACATATTGCAAAAACTATTAATATGTATGATGTTGACATAAAACTTCCCCCCAATTTTATTTTGGTTTTTATTTGCAGATATTGATATATATTTGGGCCCTTAAATATATATTCCAACTGCAATATTTTAATAAATTATACAGCAAGAGACATGCCAATTATTAATAAAATATAATATTTTTGCATTAGTAACCAAAAGAGGGTGCTTTAACTGGCAAATATATACAAAAAAGTCTTTGGCAAAAACTGTTAAATAATAGTAAAAATATAAAAAACATGTGATGTCATACAATATGGTGTTGCAATTACGTTGCGTGTGTTGAAGTGGTGTTGTGCAGTACACCGGTTTTACAACGAAAAATACTTATTCAATAAAAATAATAAGAATAATATTTATATGTTAAAAATATATAAGCAGCCATAATTTATATAGCTGCTCATATAGTTTAATTAATATTATATTTTTTTAATTTTCGCCATAATGTACTTCTGTCCATGTTAAGGTCTGCGGCTGCCTTTGTTTTGTTTCCGCCATATTTTGCAAGGGTCTTTATTATAATATCTTTTTCGCTTAAAATATGGTTTTCATAGTTTGCAGGTGCAGGAGAAGTTTGTTTTTCTTCAGTAATGGTTTCTGCCTGTCTTGAAACTATGCCCTCTGGGAATAGTGCTTTTTCCAAATCGCTTTTTGTTATTATATTATGGTTTTTGTTTATAACACATACTCTTTCGGCAATATTTTCAAGCTCACGGACATTACCTGAAAATCTGTATGATTTAAGAAGTTCTTCGGCATCTTCTTCAAGGGATGGGCATACGCCGTTATTTATTTGTTCCGTAATACTGTTAAATATAAGTGGAATATCTTCAGCACGTTTTCTTAAAGGCGGAATATATATTTTAAGTACATCAAGCCTGTAGAAAAGGTCTTCTCTGAAATCACCTGTTTTTATCATTTCTTTAAGGTTTTTGTTTGTGGCACATATTATTCTTACATCAATGCTTATGTTTCCGTCATCGCCTATTCTTCGTATTTCTTTTTCCTGAAGAACACGGAGGAGTTTACTTTGCATGCTTAAAGATATTTCACCTATTTCATCAAGGAAAAGTGTGCCGTTATGGGCCAGTTCAAAAAGACCTGTTTTGCCTTTTTTCTCAGCACCTGTAAATGCACCTCCTACATAGCCGAAAAGCTCAGATTCAAGAAGGTTTTCAGGCAGTGCGGCACAGTTTATGGCTACAAAAGGACCGTCTTTTCTGTTGCTGGCATTATGTATGCTTTGGGCAAAAAGCTCTTTGCCTGTGCCTGTTTCGCCAACAATCATTATGTTGGAGTTTGAAAGGGCATATAGCTTTGCTGCATTTATTGTTTCGTCTATAATGCTGCTTTTGTGCATAATTGAATCAAATGTATGTTTTGCAAAATGTCCTTTTTTGCTAAGTTTCTGACGAATTATATTTTCCAGTTTTTGAACCTTTGTTACGTTTTGTATTGTAATTACAACTCCTACAATATTGTCTTTAACGCTTACAGGTGTGTAGCTGGCAGAAAGAGTAGTTTCATTTACATTAAAAATTTCTGCTTCTATTGCTTTGCCTGTAGTAAGCACATGTTTAAAGCTTGCTACGGAAAGAAACTTTATGTTTTCTATTGACTGACCTGAAAGCTGTTTTCGAAACATTTTTGATGATTCAGTATTGGCAACCTTTATAATTCCGCTGCTGTTTACAAATATAACGCCATTTGATGAGGACTGTATAATTGTTTGATATACTCCAAGTCTTATTCTTTCGTTTTGAATAGCTTCTGCCGTTCTTATGGCTTCACTTAATGAGTCAAAAAGAGTTGCCTCAACACTTTTTACAAGACAAAAATTAATATTAAATTTATCTATGCATCTGCTTACAGCATAACCACCTACAATTGTGTCACAGCCATCTGCCATAGCTTTTGAAATATATTCTTCAGCACCTGTGTAATAGTCAGGAGAATAAACCTTAATTTCGCATCCAAAACGGTTTGAAAGAGTTTCAAGGTTTGAAAAAGCCTGATAATGACCTACAAAGCCTATTTTTTTGGAGCTATATTTTTCACGGCATTCATCAATGGCTGAAATGGCATCATAGACAGATATGTTAAGAGTTATAATAGGTATTGAAAGTTTTTTATTTTTCAAAAGTGTAGAAGTATAGCCTCTTGCTACTATTACATCGGCATCAACTGTTGAAAGGTCACGTTTTTCCAGTTCTTCAAGATGACTTAATATAATATCCAGCTGTACCTTTTCCGTGTCACAGTATTTTTCGTATAACTTTGTTACAGTATCACCTATTTCAGGATACGGAACGACAAATAATATTTTAATCATTTTTCAAAAACCCCTTCCCCCAATAAAAGTGTTGCAAAAAATGAAACGCTTTGTTGTAATCATATACTGTTGCAATAAAAAATACAACAGTTACAACAGTAAAAACACATTTTTTTGACATAAAAAATACTGATAAAGGGCAAGTTTATTTTGGCATGGTGTTTGCTGTTTTAAATATACAGACAAAGCAATTAAATTGCTTTGCATAAATATTTTATAAACAAAACCCCTATAAAACCTCTGTTAATGCATAAGAATTTATGTGCAAAAGCAAAAAAGCGGCTTTTTCCCAATGAAAGCGGCTTTTTTGTTTTTTGTATTGAAATAAGGGCATAAATATATTATATTTAAGTAGACAATTTAATCTCAAAAAGGTGTCCAAGGCAGCTTATGCTGGGGCTTGGAATAATAGGGAAACAGGTGAAAGTCCTGTACGATCCCGTCGCTGTAACAGACAGCAGTGTTTTATTTAAGTCACTGAAAAATTTAATTTTTGGGAAGGCGAAACACTGTGTATGCTGAAGTCAGAAGACCTGCCTTTTTATTAAAATAAGTTCTGCGAGAGACGGAAATGCTTATTTAAATGTAGCTGTTAATTTTAACGGTTTTGTTTTAGTACCCTGTTTTTGGCAAGAGCCTTAAACAGGGTTTTTTTGGTTTTGAAAGGGGTGATATGTTGGTATATGATACTTTGGAGCAGTACTCTGTTAATTCGCCTTTAAATAAATATAATGCTGCTTTTAAAATGGCAGTTTCTTTATTAAGTGCAGTTTTTGTTTTAGCTCTTAATAATATAGCCGTAAGTATTTATGTTTTGGTAATGTCTGTAATTATAAATATTGCAGTAGGCAAAGTAAATTTAAGGGATTATTTAAGGCTTAACGGAGCTGCTTTTTATTTTATAATAGCTTCCGCAGTTGCATTGGCTGTTGATATTTCTTCAGTAGAGGTAGCTGAAAGAAATATAAATCTATTTGGATTTTATTTTTATGTAACAGACGAAAACATATATAAAGCCATAAAAATAACTCTTAATGCAGAGGCTGTTATAAATGCTGTATATTTTACGTCTCTATCTACTTCTATTTGGGAAATAACAGATGTATTAAGAAAATTAAAAGTGCCTGAAAGTATTGTTTTTATAATAGATATGACATACAGGTTTATATTTGTGCTTTATGATACATATAACGGTATGACAATATCCTCTAAAAGCAGAATGGGCGAAAAAAATTTTTATTCTCAAGTAAGAAGTTTTGGATATAAAGCTTCAGGCTTATTTTTGTTGTCACTTTCAAAAGCCGATAAATATTATGACTCTCTTGTAAGCAGAGGGTATAAAGGCGGAATGTCTTTCTTTTATGAAAAAAAGCCTGTAGAAAGGAATTTAGTTTTATTTTCGGCTTTGTATTTTGTTTTATTATTAATTGTTTTTTGGGTAGGAGGTGTGATTGGTGGATAACGATTTTTTGCAGGTAAATAATATATGTTTTGCCTATGGCGAAAAAAACGTACTTGAAAATATAAATATTAAAATTTCAAAAGGCGAAAAAATAGTTTTTATGGGCAAAAATGGTGCCGGTAAGTCAACGCTTTTTCTTATATTAAACGGTGTTTTAAAACCTCAAAAAGGCTCTGTATCCATAAATGGCACAGAGGTTAAAAGAAATATTCTGCCACAGAAAACAGGCATTGTTTTTCAGGATAGTGAAAGACAGATAATAGCCCCAACAGTTTATAAAGAAGTTATGTTTGGTCCTTTAAATATGGGTATGGATAAAGAAAAAGCCCATAATAATACAAAAAAAGCCATGGAAGATATGGAAGTTTGGGATTTTAAGGATAAGCCGCCTCATTATTTAAGCGGTGGAGAGAGAAAAAGGGTCTGCATAGCAGATATAGCTGCCATGGAAACAGATATTATGATATTTGACGAGCCAACAAGCTTTCTTGACAGCAGTGGCAGCGAAAAAATGTTTAATATACTGGAAAGCTTCCACAAAAAAGGCAAAACAGTAATTGTTTCTACCCATGACGAAAATTTTGCATATAAATGGGCAGATAGAATAATTGTAATAAAAAATGGCAAAGTTGCAGCAGATGAGAAAACAGCGGATTTTTTCAAAAACAAAAAGCTTCTTGAAGAAACAGGTATTAATATGCCTGACTGCATAAAAATGTGGAGCTGTTTAAAAGAAACAGGCTTTATTACTGGGGATAGTATGCCAAAGGACACAGAAGAACTTATTGACATTATTAAAAAGGAGAGAAAGTAAGTATGAATACTTTTAAAAGAAAAACAATATTTGCAGCAATATTTATTTCTGCATTATTTGCACTGCCAGTAAATTCATTTGCTATGCATATTATGGAGGGGTATTTGCCTTTAAAACACTGCATAGCCTGGGGCGTAATATGCATACCTTTTATAGTTATGGGATTTTTGTCAATTAATAAAATATTGAGCGAAAACCCAAAAGGTGCAGCACTTATTGCCATGTCAGCAGCATTTGTATTTGTAATATCATCTCTTAAAATACCAACTATTTTTGGCAGCTGCTCACATATGACAGGCACAGGTCTTGGAGCAATACTTTTCGGACCTTGGATAATGTCTGTACTGGGAATAATTGTGCTTATATTTCAGGCACTGCTTTTGGCTCATGGCGGCCTTACAACATTAGGTGCAAATACATTTTCAATGGCTGTTGCAGGGCCTTTTGTAGCCTACATAATATATAAGACATGCATAAAATTAAATTTAAGCAAAAGAGTAAGCGTGTTTTTTGCAGCATTTTTCGGTGATTTGGTTACATATTTTATTACATCTATGCAGCTTTCATTATCATACAGCAGCAGCGATGGCTTTATAAATACTGCTTCTAAGTTTATGGCAGTTTTCATGTCTACTCAGCTTCCTCTTGCAATAATAGAAGGCATACTTACAGTTGTAATTATAATAGGACTTGAAAACTATGCCCTTCCAGAGCTTAAAAATACACTTTTTGGAACTACTAAAAACAGTAAGGAGGCATAAGAGCATGAAAAGCGACAGCAAAAAAGTTATAATTCTTTTACTTATAGCAGTTATAATAGCCGTAATGCCTTTTGTTGTGTTAAGAGGTAAAAATGCACCTTTTGGCGGTACAGATGATATGGCAGGCGGTGTTGTGGAATCAATAGAAGAGGGTTATGAACCTTGGACAACACCTGTAATAGAAAAGGCTATAGGCTCTGAAATACCAGGCGAAGTAGAAAGCCTTTTATTCTGTCTTCAGACAGCCATAGGCGTAGGTATTATAAGTTTTTATATGGGTAGGTTTGTAGAAAGAAAAAAACATAGAGGAAAATAATAATTATAATGCCCTTTTGGTATACTTAAACCATAAGGGCATTATTGTACGCCGAACAGGTATGACAAAACCCCCAGTTCAACTGGGGGTAGGTAAAAATACTTTAGTATAAGAAAGAAACCTCCTGCGTTATAATGAAAATGGTCTGGCAACCAAAATTATAGAAGC
>CALWHO010000157.1 GCA_944380405.1 uncultured Lachnospiraceae bacterium | reverse complement strand
CTGTACTGCCGTTATTGCCATTGTTTTCGTTACCGCCTGTGCTGCCGTTGTTGCCATTGCTTCCGCTATCGCCTGTGTTTCCGTTATTATTGCCATTTCCATTGTTGCCTGTATTACCATTATTTCCGCTATTTCCATTGTTGCCTGTATTACCATTATTTCCGTTATTTCCATTGTTACCACATAATTTATCTATGTAATCTTTAATTATGTCTTCGCCTGTTATACAGCCATTTCCTAAAATATTCTTTATTATGCTGTCATTTAATGAAGCACTGATTGAATTATTAAATTTAAAGTTATTTACTTTTTGTATTGGTGCTGCCATAGTTGGAACTGTCATCGCTGCCGAGATAAGTGCTGCTGATACTATTACATTAATTCTTTTCATAATTTACCTCCAATTATTACATAATTATTAATAATTTATTGCTAATTTATTTCGTAATAATTTCTTAATTATTACATACCAATAGTACCATATTTTGTTCCCCAAATTAAGCTGTAATTATTTCCAGTTTTAAAATATTCAGCTTTTTTTGTGTTTTGAAAGGCAAAAAAGACAAAAAAACACAGGAATAACGGTATTTTCCCATTATTCCTGTGCCTAAAATTACCAAATATTAAACTCTCATCTGTGCGCCAAATGTATCGCCAAGTTTTGTTATAACTTTCTGTATAACTTCGTCTGCCATTTCATCTGTTACATTTCCACTGTCTGAAGAAAGAGCTATGTTAAATGCCATACTCTTCTTGTCAGCACCAATCTTTTCACTTTCGAAAAGGTCGAAAAGAGTTGCTTTCTTAATAAGCTCATCACAAGATGTAATTGCTTCGATAATAGCGCCACATTCAACGTTTTTGTCAATAACAACAGAAATATCTCTGCTATTGCCTGTAAAGCCTGTTTCTGGAACATACTTAATTGATTTTTTGAAAAGCTGAAGAAGCATGCTGTAATCAAGCTCTGCAATAAATATCTTAATATCGGCTTTTTTACCGCCAGCAACATTAAGATTATCAACTATTTCATATCTAAGCTGCCCAAAGTGACCTATCTTTTCACCATTGCAGTAAACTTCTGCTGTTCTGCCTGGGTGTAAATATGGTACATTGCCTCTCTTGTATGTGAATGTAATATCGTTTGCAAATGCAAATGCTTCAAGTGTGCCTTTCATAGCAAAGAAGTCTTCATTTTCACCACATGCACCAAGACAAATCATTTTCTTTTCAACTGGCTGCTCTTTAAGAGGAAGTTCCTTTGGAAGATATACATTAGCCATTTCAAAGAAACGTAAGCTTTCATGACCATTTTTGATGTTATTTTCAATAACTTTAACCATAGAAGGTGCCATTATTGTTCTCATAATGCTTAAGTTTTCTGTAATAGGGTTTAAAAGCTCTATTGCCATTCTTTCTTTAGCATCTTCTGGAATCATAAATAAGTCAAATTCGTTTTTAGCACACATAGCTATTGTCTGAATTTCATAATAGCCTTCTGTGCATAAAAATTCCTTAACTTCAAGCTCTTTTCTCTGGTTGTAGTTTAAACCGCCGTTTGTAACCTTTGCAGCATCAAGGAATGTTGGTGTTACATGGTCATAACCATATTCACGGATAACTTCTTCTGCTATATCCTGATAGCTTTCAATGTCTTCACGGTATCTTGGAACACCAAGAGTAAGTACACCGTCTTTAAGTTCAACATCAAACTGAAGTGACTTAAGTATTTCAACCATTGTTTCTTCTGGCACTTCAATACCAAGTACGTTATTTACATCAGCTGTTTTAACTTCAATTACTCTCTTTTCTCTTGAAGCACCGCCTGAAACATCAAAATGGCTTGAGCTTATTTTTGCAATGCCAAGTTTTTCAACAAGGTTAAGAGCACGAGCAATACCACATTCTACTGTGTATTCGTCAATACCCTTTTCAAATCTTGCAGCAGCATCAGAACGTAAACCAAGACCTCTTGATGTCTTTCTTACGTTGTCTTTTAAGAACTTAGCTGACTCAAATAATACTTCTTTTGTATTTTCTGTAATTTCGCTGTTTAAGCCGCCCATTACGCCAGCAAGACCAACAGCTTTTACTTTGTCACAAATAAGAAGGTTGTTTTTGTTTAATACTCTTTCTTTTTCGTCAAGAGTAACAAGCTTTTCGCCCTCTTCTGCTCTTCTTACAACTATTGATGAACCTTCAAGTGTGCTTAAGTCAAAAGCATGCATAGGCTGACCAATTTCAAGAAGAACATAGTTTGTAATGTCTACCATAGCATTAATTGCGTTGTGGTCGCATGCAATAAGTCTTCTCTTCATCCATAAAGGTGACTCCATGTATTTAACATCGTAAATATAATGACCAATGTATCTTGGGCAAGTTTCATTATCAAGAACTGTAATAGAGATGTTTTCGTTTTTGCTGCCGTCTTCTGTGTAGCTGTAGTCAGGAGCTTTAAAAGGCTTTTTAAGGGAAGCTGCAACTTCTTTTGCAATACCTATTACTGACTGACAGTCAGGTCTGTTAGCTGTAACTGAAATATCGAAAATATAGTCGTCAAGCTCAAGGTATTCCTTAATATCCATACCAACAGGAGCATTTTCATCAAGTATCATAATGCCGTTTACGTCAGCACCTGGATACCAGTCCTTGTTAAGTTCAAGTTCTTCGCCTGAACAAAGCATACCATAAGACATCATGTCTTTCATTTTTCTTGGCTGAATATCCATGCCGTTTGGAAGCTTTGCACCTACAAGAGCAGCAGGAACCTTTGCACCTACAAATACGTTTGTAGCACCTGTAAGTATAAGGTGGTCTTCACCATGTTCACCACAGTTTACGTGGCAGATTTCAAGGTGTGTGCCTTCGTAGTGTTCCATAGAAGTAACCTGACCAACAACAACCTTTTCTATGTTTTCGCCTAAGTATTCCATGCCTTCTACTTCAAAACCAACTGAAAAAAGTCTTTTTTCCAATTCCTTAGGCTCTATATCAATATCAACGTAATCTTTTAACCAACTATATAAAACTTTCATAATGTCCTCCTAAATTATGCCTTGAACTGTTTTAAGAATTCAATATCATTTTCAAATAACTTGCCCATGTGGTTAATGCCGTATTTTAACATAGCAATACGTTCAATACCTATACCGAAAGCAAGTCCTGAATATTTTGAAGAATCAATATTGCAGTTTTCAAGAACTTTGTTATTTACAATACCGCCGCCAAGAACTTCAATCCAGCCTGTGCCTTTGCAAAGTGAGCAGCCCTTGCCACCACATTTAAAGCAGCTTACGTCAACTTCTACAGAAGGCTCTGTAAATGGGAAGTATGAAGGACGAAGTCTTGTTTTTGCTTCATCAGAGAATAAAGCCTTAACAAACTGGTCAAGCATACCCTGAAGGTCGCAAAGTGTAATATGTTCGTCAACTACAAGACCTTCCATCTGGCTAAACATTGGAGAATGAGTTGCGTCACTGTCTGAACGGAAAACCTTACCAGGAACAAGAACCTTAATAGGAGGCTTTTTGGCGTCCATAACTCTAATCTGTCCAGGTGATGTATGTGTACGAAGAAGAAGGTCTTCTGTAAGCCAGAATGTATCCTGCATATCTCTTGAAGGATGGTCTTTTAATACGTTAAGTCTTGTAAAGTTATGGTCATCATCTTCAATTTCAGGACCTTCAAATATATCAAAGCCCATACCGGCAAAAACATTAATCATTTCGTTTTTAATAGATGTTAATGGATGAAGGTTACCAGCTTCTGTAAACTTAGCAGGAAGAGTAACGTCTACTTTTTCTCTTTCATATCTTGCTGCCATTTCTTTACAGCCAATTTCCTCTTTCTTTTCGTCATAGAGACCCTGAGCCCATGTTTTAACTTCATTTACAGCCTGTCCATAGGCTTTTTTCTCTTCTTTAGGTATATTTCTAATCTCGTTCATTAAGCCCTGAATAAGACCTGTTTTACCAAGATATTTAGCCCAAAAAGCAGAAAGCATCTGAGCATCTTCAACTAAGGCAAGCTCTGCCTGATAGTCATTTTTAATTGAATCCATGTTCATTTTTTGCATCTCCTTTTAACATAAATAAAAAAATCTCGTCCCAGAAAAAGGGACGAGAGTAATCGCGGTACCACCCAAATTCATGGCTAAAAAACCATGCACTTTTGCTCACTTTAATGCAGTGACTACATACTGCTTATTTTATTTCGCAGTCAGCTCCCATGCTGAAATTCATGAATATAATTTATAAAGCGCTCACAGCAAATACGCTTCTCTCTGAATAAATTATATATTCACTACTTACACATTTTCATAGCCTTAAACAATATACATCAAATATCTTATATCATAAACAGTAAAAAAGCAATATTAAATTTAATATAAATAGCCAAATTATTGCTGTTTTACATTTATAACACAAAAAAGCCTTAAGACAAATAGTCCTAAGGCTTTTTAAAAGCAATTAAATTATGCTAAAAATTAGTTACCCATCTGTTTTGCAACTTCTTCAGCGAAGTTTTCTTCTTTCTTTTCGATACCTTCGCCTGTTTCAAAACGAACGAAACGTGTAAGCTTAATAGGAGCGCCTACTTCTTTAGCAACTGAATCAATGTACTGTTTTACAGTCATATCGCCATCTTTAACGTAAGGCTGTTCGATAAGGCAGAATTCTTTAAGTTCTTTCTGAAGTCTACCTGTGATCATCTTAGCGATGATGTTGTCTGGTTTAGAAGCGTTCTTTGGATCTTCCTTAGCCTGTTTTGTAAGGATTTCTGTTTCGTGATCGATGAATTCCTGTGGAACGTTTTCTGTAGCGATGAATTTAGGGTTAAGAGCTGCAATCTGCATTGCAAGGTTCTTTCCAAGTTCATCAAGAGCTTCTGCTTCGTTAGTGCATTCAAGTTCTACAAGAACACCAATACGTCCGCCACCGTGAACATATGATACAAGTCTGCCGCTTCCTGCTTTTTCAAATTTTTCGAAACGTCTGATTTTAAGGTTTTCACCGATAACAGCTACTTTCTGGCTAAGAGCCTGAGCTACTGTATATTCTGGTTCAACTGCCCATGTTTCTTCAAGGAAAGCTTCGATATCTGTGCTTGTTGAAGCGATAGCCTGGTCAGCAACCTGTCCAACGTATTCAACGAATACTGGGTTTTTAGCAACGAAGTCTGTTTCT
>CALWHO010000156.1 GCA_944380405.1 uncultured Lachnospiraceae bacterium | reverse complement strand
CTGCCTATGGTTATGAAAAACGATGCTATGGCAATTAAAGGTGCTATTAAAACATGTAACGACATAGTAAATGACAATATAAAAATAGTATTTATTAAAAATTCACTTGAAATAGAGGAGATATATTTATCAAAGGCTTTTTGGGAAGAAGCTAAAAATAATGAAAATTTAGAAATTTTGGAAGAATGTAAAGATGTACCTTTTGATGAATACGGAAATATTCTTTTGTGGAAATAAATAGTTTATATTAAGCCCTTTTTAATAAAGCGTTGTTGGTTTTGACATAGCTATTGTTTAAAAAGGGATTTTTATTGTATTATTATATAATAATGGTAATTTTTGGGGGTGAAATTATTATGAAGGATATTTTGATTATTGCTCCTTATGGTGAGCTTTATGAAATTTGTAAAAATGTTATTAGTAAAAATAATTTTAAAAATATAGACGTTGTTGAGGCGGACACAGACGGCAAAACAGATTTTAAAGAGCTTGTGGAAAGCAAAAAGCCTATTGTAATTATTTCCAGAGGCGGTGTATACAGAAAAATAAAAGAGATGTTTTCTTCAGTGGCTGTTGTTGAAATGCGAATAGAAGCATATGACATTTTGTATAGTTTAAAAGATGTTTTTGAGCTTAATGAAAAAGTTGCCGTGCTTGGTGTTGATAATATAACATACGGCTTTGACATTATGCAGAACATGAAAAACATAAATGTTGTAAAAATCAACAGAGAACAAGGCGAAGAAGTTACTGCCGTAATAAGAAGGTGTATGGAGCAGGGCATAAAAACATTTATGGGCGATGCCAGAGTGTTAAAGGCATGTAACGAAATGGGTGTACGCAGTTTCCTTATACGAAGCAGTGAGTTTTCTGTTTTAAACTCTATTGAAAAGGCAAAGGAAATTTTAAGAATTATAAAGGCACAGATAGAAAGCAGCCAAAGATATGGCGCTCTTATGGACTGTATGCATGACGGCGTTATTGCAACAGACGAAGATAACAGAATAGTTACATATAACAGTATTGCCGAAGACATTTTAGGCATAAAGAAAAAAGACTTTATAGGCAAAAAAATAGATGAGGTTTTGGCAAACACAAAAAACGACAATCTTTTTATTGGTAGCGAGCCTATATATGACGTTATCAGAAGAATAAACGGAAGTAATGTTACATTTACTCAGATACCTATAAAAGTTTTGGACGAGCACAAGGGTTATGTATCTGTATTTCAGGATGTAAAAAAATTACAAAAATTTGAGCAGAAAGTACGTAAACAGTTATTGGGCAAGGGTTTTGAAGCAAAGTATAATTTTGATGATATTATATATTGCAGTGAGACAATGGAAAAAAGTATTTCAAAAGCCAAAAAATTCAGTCTTTATGACTCTACAATACTTATACACGGAAAGTCTGGCGTAGGCAAGGAGCTTTTTGCCCAAAGCATACATAACCACAGCAGAAGAAGAAACGGACCTTTTGTGGCTTTAAACTGTGGTGCTTTACCTGAAAGCATTATTGAAAGCGAGCTTTTGGTTACGAAGAAGGTGCATTTACAGGCAGCAAAAAAGGCGGCAGAGCAGGCGTTTTTGAAATGGCTCACAGAGGCACAATTTTCCTTGACGAAATAAGCGAGATACCCCTCCATATCCAAAGCCAGCTTTTAAGGGTAATTCAGGAAAGAGAGATTATGCGTCTTGGTGACAACAAGGTTATACCTCTTGATATAAGAATTATATGTGCTTCAAACAAAGATTTAAGGGCTATGGTTGCAGAAGGAAAGTTCAGAGAGGACTTATTTTACAGAATTAATACATTAAATTTTTCAATACCGCCTTTAAAAGACAGACATGGCGATATTAAGCTTTTAAGTGAATATTACCTTAAAAAATACAGTGACAAATACGGAAAGGACATAGATGGTATTTCAGATGATGCAATGGAGTACCTTATGAAAAATGAATTTAAAGGTAATGTAAGGGAGTTGCAAAATGTAATAGAAAGAGCTGTTATACTTTGTGACGAAAAATATATTTCAAAAGAGTATTTTACAGAAGAATTATACGAAAAAGAAAGCCAGATTGCAGAAAGCACAGCAGAAAATACGCTTTTTGAGCAGATGCTTTCTCTTAAGGATTTGGAAAAAGAATATATAAATTATGTATTTGAAAAACAAGGAGGTGCTGTTAAGAAAATTTGCGACATACTCAAAATAGATAGGTCTACTTTGTGGCGAAAAATGAAGGAAAAATAACATATTTTGAAAACATATGTTGCAAAAACATATAGCAGCAGGTTGTATATTGCAACTTATAAATTAATTTCTTTAACTTTATAAACATTTTTTCACTCCTGAAGATAATACAAAACAGTAATTTTATTGTTAGTTTTTAATAAAAAAAATTAACAAAAATGAATAATATTACAAAAAAAACTTGAATGTTAATTTTTTGTAAAGTTGGCATAGTAATTGCTCATTTATGTATACGTGGTAAATAATAACGAACCATTTATGATATTATGCTAATTTAAAATTATTCTAAATTACTAAATTATCTTCAGGAGGTTTTCATAATGAACAAGTTTGTGATGACACAAGCAGTTTGCGATGAAGGACTTGCAAAACTTAAAAGCAAAGGAATTGAAAATATTTACATAGCTAATAATGGCGATCCTAATAATTATTTAGACGAAATGAAAGATGCAGAAGCAATAATTGTAAGAATAGGTAAAATGGATAAAAATGCTATTGAAAATTCACCTAATCTTAAAGTTATTGGCAGAACAGGCGTTGGATATGACAGTGTTGATATTGAAGCAGCAACAAAGGCTGGTATACCTGTAATTATAACTCCAGGTGCTAACTCACGTTCTGTTGCAGAGCATACAGTTGCTTTAATATTTGCTCTTTCAAAAGACCTTATTAATGCACATAACGGAACTTGCGAAGGTAACTTCTCTACAGTTAGAAATATGGGAAGATGCACAGAGGTTCTTAATAAAAAGGTTGGCTTTATAGGTCTTGGAAATATCGGTAATCAGGCAGCACAGATGTGTAAGGCTGTTGGAATGGAAGTTTTAGGCTACGACCCATTTATTTCTCAGGAAGAAATTGAGTCAAGAGGTTACACATATTACGGTGACTACGAAGAACTTATAAAAGATGCAGATTTTGTTTCTGTTCATGTTCCTCTTATTCCAAGCACAAAGAACATGATTGGCAAAAAGCAGCTTGAAAGCATGAAGAAAACAGCTTACATAATAAATTGCTCAAGAGGCGGCATTATTAATGAAGCAGACCTTATAGAAGCTCTTAATAGTGATGTTATTGCTGGTGCAGCATTAGACGTTTTCCAGTGCGAGCCTGCAGACCCTGCAAAAGGTGATGCAGTACTTGAAGCTAAAAACATAATTGTTACTCCTCATAGTGCAGCACAGACAAGAGAAGCTGTTATAAACATGGCTTACATGTGCATAGATGGCTGTCTTGCTGTTATGAATGGAGAAAAATGGCCTTATGTTGCCAACAAAGAAGTTTATAATCACCCAAAATGGGCTGATAAATAATAAATAAAAAGAGAAGGAGAAAGAATATGGAATATCGCAAAAATCTATATCCAGGAATTATATTAACAATTATTTCTGCAGCATATCTTGCGTTATCAGGACAGATTGAAATATTTACAGGCAGTGGAGCTACTCCTCTTGATGCAAGATTTATGCCAAGACTTTGGGGTACAGTACTTCTTATATTAAGCCTTATGCTTGTTGTAAGAGGTATTAAGCAAAGAAAGGCTGCTGTGGCTTCTGGAGAAATTGATGCTTCAAAAAAATCATTAATTGAGGCTATTGCAGACAGCAGAGAGGTTCTTTTATCATTTGTATTTTTAGCAATATATGTTGCCATAATGGAACCAATTGGATTTTTAATTTCAACAGCTGTATATCTTTATGCTGAAATACTTCTTTTAACAGAAAAATCAAAGAGAAATTATATAATTCCTCTTATTGTTGCCATTATTTTTGCAGTTGGAATTGACTTTATATTTGTTCGTTTCTTAAATGTACTTCTTCCAGCAGGTATATTTGGATTTTAATTAATAGAGAGGTGAGAAAAATATGATATTAGAAGGTCTTTTAAGTGTAGCTGATCCATTTATTATTTTCCTTATTGCCGTAGGTGTAATAGTGGGTATTATTTTTGGTTCAATACCAGGTCTTACAGCTACAATGGCTGTAGTTATGTTTTTACCAGTAACTTATGCAATGACACCTGTTCAGGGTATATCAATGCTTGTTGCCCTTTATATAGGCGGTATTTCAGGTGGTCTTATTTCTGCAATACTCCTTAATATTCCAGGTACACCGTCTTCTGTAGCAACATGTTTTGATGGTCGTCCTCTTGCAGAAAAAGGTCAGGCACCTAAAGCTCTTGGTGTTGGTGTTGTATTCTCATTTATAGGTACAATAATTGGTGTTGCCTTACTTATTGTTATTTCACCTATGCTTGCATCAGTTGCTATTAAATTTGGTCCTTTTGAGTACTGCGCACTTACAATATTAGCTTTATCACTTGTTATTACACTTACAGGCAAGGATATGGTTAAAGGTCTTATAGGTGCTGTTATAGGTACAACTCTTGCAACAGTTGGTCTTTCACCTATTGACTCTAAACAGAGATTTACATTTGATATAACAAACCTTACAGCAGGTTTTAAACTTCTTGTTGTTCTTATTGGTCTTTTTGCTATTACAGAGGTTGTTAAATATGCAGCAACTGTAAGAAAGCCTGAAAACTTTACAATTGAAGACGATGTTAAAATGCACGGTGTTGGCTTTAGCTTCCAGGAATTTAAAAGTCAGATTGTAAATGCTATTCGTTCAGCTCTTATCGGTGTTGGTATCGGTATACTTCCTGGTATAGGCGGTGGCGTTTCATGTATGGTTTCATATACTGTAGCTAAAAACTCATCAAAATATCCAGAAAAATTCGGTACAGGTATTATTGACGGTGTTGTTGCTTCTGAAACATCTAATAACGGATGTATCGGTGGTGCTATGATTCCTCTTTTAGCTCTTGGTATCCCTGGAGATGCTGTTACAGCAATGCTTCTTGGTGGACTTATGGTACATAATGTTTCACCTGGTCCATTGATTTTCCAGAAGAGTGGTGCAACTGTTTACGGTATATTCTTTGCAATGATTATTGCAGCTGTAATGATGCTTATATTCATGCTTTTAGGTATGAAAGGCTTTATAAAAGTTCTTAAAGTGCCTAAAAACTACTTACTTCCTATAATCGTTGTTCTTTGCTGCGTAGGCGCTATTGGCGACAGCAACAGAGTATTTGACGTTTGGGGCGTACTTATTTTCGGTATTGTTGGTTATCTTTTAATAAAAGCAAAGATACCTACATCACCACTGATACTGGGCTTCATACTTGGTCCAACATTAGAGTCAAACTTAAGAAAAGTATCACAGCTTATAAGCACAGACTCACCATTATCACATCCAATATTTGTTGGATTTATGATACTTACAGTAATAGTTGTTATATTATCACTTAGAAGCAACAAAAAGGCAAATGCAGCCTTAGATGTAGAGGAATAATATTTTATTAATATTATTAAAATTAATAAGTTTACATAAAAGAGAAAGGGAGATTATTATGAAAAAATTTGCAGCAAAATTTATTGCAGGGGCTTTAGCATTAACAATGCTTGCTACAGGCTGTAGCTCAAGCTCATCAGGCTCATCATCAGCAGCTTCATCATCAGCTGCATCATCAAGTGCAAGTGCAGAAGGCACAATTGACTGGCCTACAAAAACAATTAACTTTGCAGTAACACACGGTGCTGGTGGTGACACAGACTATATGGCAAGACTTTTAGCAAGAAAACTTGAAGAAAAACTTGGTGTATCTGTTGTAGCAAACAACATCACAGGAAGTAACGGTGCTATCTGTATGACAGAATATAAAGACGGCGACACAGACGGTTATACATTTGTATTAACAAATACAGCAGCTCTTACAGGTAACGAAGCTACAGGTCTTTCAGACTTTGGTTATGACGCTTTTGAACCAGTTGCAATTTACGGCAAACAGTCAGGCGAAAACATTCTCGTTCCTGCTGATGCTCCATATGACACATTAGAAGAACTTATCGAAGCTTCAAAAGCAAACCCTGGCCAGATTAAATTTGGTATCTCAACAGGCGGCGGTGTTTATATTGCTTCTGTAATTCTTGAACAGGCAGCAGGCGCTCAGTTCAATATCATTGATAATGGTGACGCTGCTGAACGTATTACATCTTTATTAGGCGGTCATGTTGATGTAACAATCGCTCCATATTCATCAGCTAAAGAATACATCGAAAATGGCGATATGAAGAGCCTTTGTACATTACTTGAAGCAAGCCCAGACCTTATTGAAATGCCAACAGCAAAAGATACAGGCTGCCCAGAACTCGTACTTAACACACTTTATGCTTGCCTTGCTCCAAAGGGAACAGATCCAGCTATAGTTGAAGCTATGAACTCAGCTATACTTGACATTGTACAGAATGACGAAGAATTCAAAGAAGAAGTAAACAGCTTCTGCTTCCAGGAACCTTATGGTCTTACAGTTGATGAAACAATTGCTGAATTAGAAAAACAGAGAGAACTTTTCATGAGCTATTCAGAATACCTTCAGTAATTTAAGACGATAAAAATAAAAAATGCTGACAGCTTATGCTGTTGGCATTTTTTATTTATAAAGGAGACAAAATGGATGTATTTTTAATTACAGTACAGCAAATATTTGTTTTATTTTCAATTATAGCCATTGGTTTTTTTGCCATACGAAGAAAAAAACTTGATTCATCGGCTATTGGTGTTTTAACCTACGTCTATTCAAACATAATGCTTCCATGTGCCATAGTAAAAGCAATGATATTTGATTTTGCTTTAAGCATACTTAAAGAATGTATGTACATTATAGGTATTTCTGTTTTTGTAATAGCTTTTGAGCTTTTAATAAGTTTTTTGTTTAATAAAATAACAAGGCAGCCAAAGCTTGACCAAAATTTATATAAATACTGTATTTTGTTTTCAAACTTTGGAATAATGGGAATACCTATTATTGAAACTGTTTTTGGCAGCCAAGGTTTATTTTATATGTCGGTGTTTATACTTATATTAAGGATAATGATAAATTCATATGGATTTATGCTTCTGCAAAAAGACACGCCTTACAGCACAGGTATAAACATAGCCATGTTTAAAAATAAATTTATAATTGCCATGATTATAGGTATTTTAGTAAGCATTTTAAATATAAATATTCCATCTCCAATACAAAGCCTTATAGATACTCTTTCAAGGGCAAATGCTCCTATAGGCATGATGATTGTTGGAATGAACATAGCTGAGTATCCTGTAATTGAAATGTTTAAAAATAAACTGGCATGGATAATAGTAGTTTTAAGGCTTTTAGTTATACCTATATTTGGGCTTTTAGTATTATGGCATTTTCATATAAATATAAATGCAGTCCTTGCTGCTGTGACAACATTAGGCCTTCCTTGTCCTGCTTATGCTTCAATACTTTCAAAAAAATATGGCGGAAACTACGTAAGAGGTTCTCAAATTGTTGTTACATCAACACTTTTTTCCGCATTTACAATTCCGTTTTTAGTATGGCTTTGTAATTTTGTGTATGGGTTATAATTTTAAATTGCAAAAAACAACATCTGCAACTGATAAATACAACTTTTTTTGTTATTTTATTTTAATTAAATTTATTGTGAAATATAAATTTAATTTAGTAACAAAAAAATTTTCTCATAAGTGCCTGTAAGGGATATTTTTTGTAAAAAATGTACAAAAAATATCCCTTATTATGTTAAGCCAAGTTTTGGCACAGAAGTTGCTTATATATTATTACAAATAGCATAGTATCATATATTTTTTTTAGAGGTGACTAAATAATGGCATATCAGATTAAAATTCCTTCATGCATGTATGGCGGTGAAGGCAGTATTTCAAATGTAAAAGATATTATAGCAAAAGAAAGTGCAAAAAAAGTAATTGTATTTACAGACAAAGGCGTAAGAGGAACAGGCCTTGTTGACATACTTCTTGCTGAACTTGAAGCAGCAAAAGTTGAGTTTGAAATTTTTGACGACCTTATTCCTGAGCCAAGCTATCAGGATGTAGATAGAGTAATTAAAGAAGTTGAAAACGCTCAGGGTGACCTTATTGTTGCTATAGGCGGCGGCAGCGTAATGGACGTTGCTAAACTTTGTGCAGTGCTTAAGGGCATGGATTACACAATTAAAGACCTTTTAAATGACCCTACTATAGCAAAAAAAGGTATCAGAACAGTTATGATTCCTACAACATGCGGTACAGGCAGTGAAGCTACATGTAATGCAATTGTTGCTATACCAGAAGAAAGCACTAAAAAGGGTATCGTAAACGACAACATGATTCCTGATTATGTAATACTTGATTCAAAAATGATTGCAAAACTTCCTAAATCAATTATTGCAGCAACAGGCGTTGATGCTCTTGCTCATGTTGTGGAATGTTTTACATCTAAAAAAGCAACTCCTTTCAGCGATTCTTATGCTCTTGAAGGAGCAAAACTTATATTTAGAAACATCAAAAAGGCTTATGACAACGCAGATGATATGGAAGCTAAATTTTCAATGCTTTTAGGTGCATTTTATGGTGGTGTTGCTATAACAGGCAGCGGCACAACAGCTGTTCATGCTCTTGCTTATCCTTTAGGCGGAAAATACCATATTGCTCATGGTGTTTCAAATGCAATTCTTTTTGCTCATGTAATGGAATTTAACATGGACGTATGCAAAGACAGACTTGCAGTTCTTTGTGACGTTGTATATCCAGAGCTTTCAGCAAAAACAGTTGATGAAAAGGCTCAGCACATTGTAGATGAAATAAAGGATATTGTTAAAACAACAAATATCCCTACAAGCCTTAAAGAGTTTGGCGTTCCAGCAGAAGACCTTGAAGTTCTTGTAGAAAGCGGCAGCCAGCAGACAAGGCTTCTTGTAAACAACATGAAAGAATTAAGCCTTGATGATATAAGAAATCTTTACAGAAAGGTAATGTAATAAATTTATAAAAAATGGAGGGTGTTAGAAATGGAAATTAAAGGTATTGTAGCAGCTATGGCTACACCTATGTTTGAAGATGGCACAATTAACGAAGCAGAAATTAAAAATCAGGTTGAAAGACATATTGCAGCAGGTGTTGACGGTATATTCACACTTGGTACAAACGGCGAATTTTACATAATGAGCATAGAAGAAAGAAAAAGAGTTATTGAGCTTGTTGTTAAAGCAGCAGCTGGCAGAGTGCCAATTTATGCAGGTACAGGCTGTGTAAGCACAAAAGACACAATTGAGCTTTCATTAGCAGCTCAGGAAGCAGGCGCATCTGTTCTTTCAATTGTTACACCATACTTCGCTGCATTAAGCCAAAACGAGCTTTATGAACACTACAAAGCAATTGCAGAAGCTGTTAATATTCCTATCGTTCTTTATAATATTCCAGCTCGTGCAGGCGTAAGCATTGAACCATCTACACTTGCCAGACTTGCTAAAGATTGTCCAAACATCAAAGGTATTAAGGACTCAAGCGGTAACTTTGACAACATTTTAAGATACATTGAAGCTACAGACAGAGAAACATTTTCAGTTCTTTCAGGCAACGACTCACTTATTCTCTGGACACTTATGGCAGGCGGAAAGGGCGGTATAACAGCAGTAGCAAACATACTTCCTGAAATTATGGTAAGCATTTACCAAAATTACATTAAAGGCGATGTTGCAGCAGCAAGAAAGGCTCAGGATTCTATTAGACCAATGAGAGACTGCTTCAAATACGGCAATCCAAACTCTATTGTTAAGGCAGCAGCAAATATTATCGGTCAGCCTTTAGGACCATGCCGTAAACCATTTGGCATGATTTCTGACGAAGCTGTTAAGGCTATAACAGAAACAATTGACAAACATTATGCTCAGTACAAAAAATAATATTTAAAAAATATTTCTATCGCCGTGGAGTTGATTAAATCCACGGCGGTTTTAATATTATACTCTTGAGGTGTTTTAATTTGGATTACAACATAAAAGTACATAGAATAGTAAGACAGAAAAAGGGCGATGACCAATATATTAAGCGTCATAAGCATGAGTATTTTCATTACATATATATTTTAAATGGCGAAGGAAGAGTTTTGGCTTCTGATAGTGAATATAATGTTAAAAAATATGACCTTGTTCTTATTCCGCCTGATATAGAACATGAAATTTATGGCAAGAAAAATTTAATAAGCCTTGATATTAAGTTTAACTGCAACAAGGAATTAGAAGAAACGCTAAAGACACTGCCATACTATGTAAAATGCGTAACTAAATACGAGGATAACTTAATCAAAAAAATATTTGAAGAAGCTGTAAAGCAGCAGTATATGTATAAAGACATTATAAATACCATGATTTTGGAGCTGCTTTTTAATATTATAAGGCGAAATAAATACGGCTCTGAAAAGAGTTGGCTTGAAGAAAACATGGGTCAGCTGCCAGTAAATAACAGCGATTTTTACGAAATAAAAGAAGCCATTGATTATATAGAAAAAAATATTTATAAGCCAATAAAGGTATCTTTCTTGGCAGAAATATGTGGTTTTAATGCGGCGTATTTTTCAACACTTTTTAAAAAAATAATGGGTATTTCTCCTGCAAGGTACATAAACACTCTTAAATGCCAAAAGGCAAAAGAGCTTATGTTTTATACAGACAAAAATATAACTGAAATTTCTCAGTATATGGGGTATGAAACGGTACATTATTTCAGCAAGGTATTTAAAAAAATAACAGGAAGACCACCTAAAAGCTATCTTAACAAGGGCAGTGAAGACATTATTATTAATGTAGAAAAAAGCACTTTGCCTAAGCCTAATGAGTTTGAGATACCTATGATGTATTTTGAAAGCACAAATATAAATAACTTACAAAGATAATTTAAAGAATATGCAACTATGTTGCAATTTACACATATATATTGCAATATTATAAAAAAATATTGATGTATATATGAAAAAAATGCTGTATTTACGGTATTTTTGAGTGAAAGTGTGTTGGCACGGTATTTGCTACATATATAAAGTATAAAGGTTCTTCAATTACCTCTCACAAATGTTATAAAAAAATATATTCGTACATTGCCCACGAATAAAAATTACCCCAATAATATTTGTTTTATAAGAACCGAAAACGAAATATTCTGCATTTTTTGTGCAGCATTTAAAAAAGCACAAATGTGTGGTTGTTTCATAATAAAAATCCCCCTCATCCCTCTCTTTTTATAAAAGGAGAGGGATTTGTCCTTTAATTTAGCATAATAAAAACCCGTTGGAATTATCCAACGGGCTTTTATAGTTATTTTTATTTACCGAAATTATATCCTGCTTCAAGAGCTTTTGTGTTTACTTCAACAAGAGCAGGTTTCATTTTTGCTGCAAGAACTTCTTTTGCATCTTCAAGAGTTACAATATGAAGTGTGCTCACAACTGCACCAAGAGCAACCATGTTTGCACTTCTTGCACTGCCTACTTCTGTAGCTATTTCTGTAAATGGAATTTCAACTACTTTAATGTCTGTTCTTGTTGTCTTTCTGTCTACCATTGAGCTATTAACAATAAGTGTGCCGCCTGGTTTTACTTTGCTTTCGTAGTCGTCAAAGCTCTTTTCGTCCATAACAAGAATTGTATCTGCAAGGCTTATAACAGGTGAGCCAATTTCTTCTGAAATTACAACCTGACAGCTAGCACGTCCGCCTCTTTTTTCCTGGCCATAAGCAGGAGAAAGAGTAACATTAAGACCTTTTTTGGAAGCTGCTGTACAAACCATCTTTCCCATAAGTATTGTTCCCTGGCCGCCTATGCCTGAAAATATAAGTTCATTTTTCATATTATTTCTCCTCCTTGCCAAGGTCTTTAAATACGCCTAATGGGTATGTATCAAGTACAAAATCGTCAATCCATTTAAT
Organism: uncultured Lachnospiraceae bacterium; assembly: GCA_944380405.1. Taxonomy (GTDB): domain Bacteria; phylum Bacillota; class Clostridia; order Lachnospirales; family Anaerotignaceae; genus HGM11808. Next base: position 465 of record CALWHO010000156.1, on the reverse strand, counting down.
AGCCTGAACAGGTTTTACGCCCCAACCTGTAGGACATGGAGAAACTACTTCAACAAAGCTTAAGCCTTTGCCTTCCATCTGATATTTGAAAGCTTTTTTAATGGCAGCCTTTGTCTGTCTGATATGAGCAGGGCTATTAACTGTAACTCTTTCGCTGTAGTAGCAGCCTTTAAGACCAGCTATAATTTCTGCCATATTAACTGGGTTACCGCTGTTTTCTTCTTTTCTGCCGTATGGAGAAGTTGTTGTTTTCTGATCCATAAGTGTTGTAGGAGCCATCTGACCGCCTGTCATACCGTAAATAGCGTTATTTACGAATATAACTGTGAATTTTTCGCCTCTTATGCCTGAGTGCATAATTTCGCTCATACCTTCTGATACAAGGTCACCATCGCCCTGATATACGATTACAAGTCTGTCATCGCCAAGGGCTCTTTTAAGTCCTGTGCCAACAGCTGGAGCACG
>CALWHO010000155.1 GCA_944380405.1 uncultured Lachnospiraceae bacterium | reverse complement strand
TTATGAGTGCTAACTCATATAAATAAAATATCACTTGCCTTCATAAGTGTCAAGTGATATTTTAAATTATTTTATATTTTTATAAACTTTTCAAAAACATAGTTGCTTATGTCTATTCCCTGGTCTGTAAGGAATAAAAAACCGTTTTTTTCCTCTAAAAGCATCTGTCCCTTAAGTTCCTCTATTTCGTTTTTGTATACACTTTCAATAGAAACATTAAATCGCCTTTTAAACTCTTCTTTCTCTATGCCTCTTGCCATTCTAAGACCCATAAACATAAATTCTTCCATTTTGACATCTTCTGATAAAACCTCAATGTCTTCCTTTATGTTTTCCGATAAACCGCCATAAGCAATATACTTATCCATGTCATAAGTATTATGAAATCTCTTTCCATTAATAAATGAGTGGCTTCCAAGACCTGCTCCTATGTATTCCCTTGTGTCCCAGTATGTAATGTTGTGACGGCTTTCATAGCCTTTTTTTGCAAAATTGCTTATTTCGTATCTCATAAAGCCTTTATCTGCTAAAAACTCATTGGCTATGTGATACATCTGCCTGTCTGTTTCTTCATCAGGAAGAGACAGCTTTCCTTCGTCATACATTTTCTTAAAAGGCGTACCATCTTCAACAATAAGACTGTATGCTGAAATATGCTCTATATTAAAAGAAGTTATTTTTTCAAGAGTCTCAAGCCAGTCCTCCATAGTCTGCTTTGGCAACGAAAACATAATGTCGCAGTTTATGTTTTTAAAACCTGCTTCTCTTGCCTCGTATATGTTTTTTACTACGGCTTCGTGGTTATGTATACGCCCAAGACTTTCCAGAATGCCGTTTTGCCATGCCTGAACACCAAAACTAAGCCTGTTTATGCCCATTTTATTCATTTCAGTAAGCTTTCTGCCGTCAACAGTTCCGGGATTAGCCTCACATGTAAACTCAGCATTTTTGTTTACTGAAAAATTATTAAATACACTTTCGCAAATCTCGCTTAAAAGCCTTTCACTAAGTACAGTAGGCGTGCCACCGCCTATAAATACTGTATCTATTTTCCTGCCCATATGTTCTTTACCAAGGGCTTCAAGCTCACATTTAAGGCTTTTTACGTACTTTTCAAAATGGCTCTCGTGACCACCCCATGATGGGAAATCACAGTAAAGACATTTTCTTTTGCAGAAAGGTATGTGTATATATAAACTTAAATCATCTGCCATATGTTTCTCCTAAAATTCCTGTTCATATATCATATTTCCATTTTCATCATATAGTTTCATATCAACAACATAGTACCAGCTTTCATCGTCAACTTTTTCCTTAGGCAAATAGAAAAATCCATCTTCATTAACTTCCATTTCAAATCCTTCTATTACCTCAAAGTCCTCCATGTCGTTGTTTTTGTACTCAAGGGAACATTCTGCTTTTTTGGCTTCTTTTATATCGGTAATGCCATATATTAGCCCAAATTTTCTGTCATATCCTGCAATAACGTGGTCTTCATCATACCTCATAGGCATCATGCCTGTTACGCCACCGCCCATAAGTCGCCATAAAATACCAAAAGAACGTTTCACAGGTATAACAGAAATAGCTCTTTCGTTAACCTTGCCTATTACAAGGACATCTCCGTCTTTTCCATACTCCAAAAGGACTTTTTCAGATGGCCCATAATGAAGACCATATTCATTGGCAGTTGCCACAGATGAAGGTGTAAAATGATAGCTTCCAAGCTTCATAAATAAAAAGCCCAGCACTATAACTATAATTATTGTTATAATTGTTTTTCTTTTTCTGCTCATTTTACCGCCTCCCATTCAAGAGGTATTTCTCCGTAGAATTTTCTGCCGTTGTAGTCATAATCTATTATAAGCTTTTGGGCATTTTTGTTAAAGTCATCAAACTGACTTATATGATACCTTATAAAGCCTCCTGTGTCACTGCCTCCACCGTAATATTTGTTTCCAAACTCATCATAAAAGCATCCTGCAAAACCAAATGTCCAGCCCTGTGACTTCCCAAAAGGATTATGAATTGTTTTGTACCTTACCTCAACAGTTCCGTCTTCATATTTGTTAACTTCCTCAACAAATATGTAAATATCGTCAATCTTTCCTCTTAAGTCTGTTTTTATTGTATACTCAGGCTCCTCAGATACATCATACCCAACAACAAGCTTTATGCCTGTGTATCCCAAAGTAAGTGCAAAATTTATGGCATTAGGTATGTTAATAATAATCATAAATATAAGTATCCATCTTGAAATTCTGTATGCCCAGCCTAAAAGAGGCTTATGCTCTTTGTCAAGCTCAAGCCCTAATTCTTCAGGGTCACCCATACGCTCCCTTATATACTCCTCTTTTTTGTCATCGTCCATTTCAGGAGCATCTTCAAGCATGTCGTCAATATGGTCATTAAGCTCTTTTCGTATATCAATATGGTCGTATTTAAAACGAACATATTTCAAAACTTCTTCCGTGTATTTATACTCCTTCACTGCCATAGGCCATACCTCCTATAACCATGTTTACAGAGCAGGCAAATGACTTCCATTTTTTTCGTTCTGCTTCCAGCTGTTTAACTCCCTCAGCTGTAATGGAATAGTATTTCCTTTCCTTGCCGTTTTCAGCCTCTTTTCTGTAGCCTTTAACATAGCTTAAATTTTCCATTCTGTGTAAAACTGGATAAAGTGTACCCTCTTTAAATTGGAACATATTTCCGCTTTTTGAGTCCAGTTCCTTTATTATCTCGTATCCGTACATGTCCTTTTCGTGCAAAAGAGAAAGAACCATAAGTATTGTGCTTCCACCTAAAAGACCTCTGTCAAATTCCATAATCACACCTCCTTATACCTCGGTTATCTATGTATAATAATTATACCTTGATTATCTA
>CALWHO010000154.1 GCA_944380405.1 uncultured Lachnospiraceae bacterium | reverse complement strand
GCTGGAGCCTATATGTAAAAATATTTCTACTCACACGCCTCATGCGAGGCGTGACTTGCATTAAGTAGTTATATCCATGCTGCTCTGTATTTCTACTCACACGCCTCATGCGAGGCGTGACATTTATACAACAATAAGCTGGGCATCGATGTATATTTCTACTCACACGCCTCATGCGAGGCGTGACAAATACTTCTCCGCCCATTCGGCACTCTTACCAAATTTCTACTCACACGCCTCATGCGAGGCGTGACCGCAAAATATAGTTTTTTTTGCAGCCATACCACAACATATAGGCGGACAAAATATAAATATAAATTAGATAACACATTTTTATTGCTATATAATTTAAAATTTATATATTTTTTACTGCGAACATATCTGGAAAATTAAAAACACATAAGGTTCGCCAAAATCACACTATAATAACTCCCTCTGGATTATAAGTCTCTTTAGCACCAATATGTTCAACTCTCCTCTCCCAATTATTACCAAGATAATAAAATCTAAGACTATCTTGCTTTTCATCTATTAATTTTATCAGCCTATCCTTTAATTTTAAAAATGTAGAATAATCTAAATCCATTTCAAATACTGAATTCTGAACCCTTTGTCCATAATTTTGGCATTCTTTTGCAACCTTTCTAAGGCGTGTTTTTCCTCCTTTATCTATTGTTGAAACATCATAGCTAATCAAAACCATCAATTCTTATCACCTACTTTATCAAAAAACAAGGATATTCTTCCAAATCTCCCCTTACATACTTTGCCAAAAGGTTGCTTTGAACATACGGTATTAATCCAAATGAAATTTTTTGTTTTAAATATGGATGAAAATAATCTGTTCTTTTTTTCTCCTGCCATTTTGTAAGAACTTTTTTTCTTCCCGTTTCATTTAGCCACACAGCCCCAGAAATATCCCTTTCAAAATCACTTTCACTAACAATTCTTAAATTAATAAGCGTCAGCACAAATCTTTCAACAACACAGCGATATTCCTCAACCAAATCACAGGCAAGAGAAACCCTGCCGCTATGAAGTTTATGACAAAAGCCAATATAGCTGTCTAAGCCAACTGTTTCTAATGCTGATGCAAATTCATTTGTAGCTAAAGTATATACAAAAGAAAGCATAGCATTTACTGGGTCTAAAGGAGGTCTTTTGCTTCGATACTCAAATACAAAAGGCACTTTTTTATTTGTAATCAAATAATCAAAAATTGAAAAGTAAGCCTTTGCACAGTTTCCCTCTATTCCTATTACCTCTTCTATACTTTTAGCATCATAAACATCTGTACATTTTTGTTTTAATAGTTCCAAAACAGACTGTATCTGCACATTTTCTTTTAAATCTGGATTATCATGAAGCGTTCTTTTAATAAGCTCAATTGTATTGCTAAATTTTGATGCCATTGTATTTTGTGCAAGAAAAAGACCATTTTCACGAAACAAATCTATTTGTCTTACCCTCATAAAAACATTGCCTTTTGTTTCACCGCAAACCTTTGCCAAAAATTTACCCTGTGGCGATACAAAATTAATAGGTATATGCTTTTCAACACACTTACCCATAAGTGCAGGAGAGCAGCCCATATAATTAAAGCATACAACATTTTCTACATTTTCAAAGGGAATACGAAGTTTAATTTCGTTATCAACCTTGCATACAATATTTTCGCCGTCAAGATATAAATAAGACTGCTCATTTGTTACATAAACAGTATTTAAAAGCCTTCTCATTATTCAATATCCCTCATTTCCTCAATTTGCCTGCGTATACTTTTTAAATGTTTTTTCAGTGGCATACAAACATCCTTTAATGAACATCCTCCGCAATACTGACCGCGTTTTATATGCGGAATTATTCCATATTTTAAATATTCCTGCATTTGAGATAATATTGATTTAAGCTCTTCATAATAAATTTCATAGTTTTCTTTAATGGGAAGCTCAACACGTTTTTTAACATCAGCATAGTATAAAATACATTTGCAGTCACAATTAAACACTGAATCCACACATATTTTCTGTGCAAACATCTGCATGGCATCTTCATAATGAAAGTCATCATTTTTGGGCTTTGTAGGTTTATATTCTATAATAGACAAATTATATTTTTTATCTTCTCCCGCTATTTGCACACCATTTTCCGATACTGTAGCCTCTATACAGTCTACAACTCCATAAATATTATATTCATCGTTATAAACAGGAACTGAAGAAAATACTTTTGCGCCTCTTTTTGTATAAGCATTTTTTGCATGGACATTTTCATGCATTAAATTGGCTTTTGTAACAAAATAATTTTCTGCCCATACATTTCCTATTTCTATAAGCCCCCATCTATGGGCACAATATAAATAATGCTGTATAGAACGTATTGTAATTTCATTATTTATCTGCAAATAAGCTCAACACCCTCCGGCATATCTTCATCTACAGTTATTTCATAATCGTCAAATTTTCTTGGCACATATACTCCGTCTTTTTCATTAATTGCAATTTTATCAAAAAGAATATGTGATGGACAGTTTCCTAAAAGGCTGTCATGTTTAAATATATAAAGCTTTCTTGTGCACATTTTGCCTCTTGCCGCACTATGGTCTTCTTCAAACATATTTATAATGGCATTCCATAAAAGCTCCACATCTTCCTCAGTCATATTAGTAATTTTATTTGCCTGTGCCGCTGAAATATATCCCTCTGCTCTATATAAAGCATAAGGAATAACGCTTTTTCTGCCCATTTCAGTTTCACCTGTTGCCTTTCTGTCTTCCGTTGTTCTGGCTTGTCTTGTAATTGTCACATCTTGAATATTAATTGGAGATAAGCTCCTTGCAAAATTAATTTGAACAGGACCTCTTACAATGCCACATGGGTCATCACCTGTTGACATGACGGCACCAAAAACTCGTACATCAAAATAATTTTTACACATATAGTCACGGGCTTTTTTAACATCATCTGCGTTCTTTCCTTTTTGTTTTAAAGGCAGTCCTTCTTCTATGTATGCATCTGTAAATTTTTCATTAAGGGATTTATCAGGTTTTATAAGTATATTATATCCTGCCTCTCCTTCTTTAATCAGTTCAACATAATTTCTTATTTTTCTTTTTATACAAACATCTGTAACAAAGCCATAACCTGTTTCAGCATCAACACGAGGACTATTTCCTGCATCTGGGTCACCATTAGGATTTCCGTTTTCAACATCAAAAAGTATTACAAAATCATATCTGTTATTAATCATAATTTTATTCCTCCTCTTTATTTTCTTTTTTTACAAAAAAGTTCTGATATTGTTGATAATAGCCTATTATAAATCTTCCTTGGTCATTAAGTAAAAGTGTTTCTGGAAATTCGCCTTTTAAATCATCTATAATCTCACCTATTAAAATATTATAATAAGTTGAATGTTCTGATTTTTTAATATGACTTTGGGCAAGTTTTAAAATTTTTGGAAATATAATTGCTGGTTTTGAAACCGCTGATGAGAAATAAGCATCTTTAATAGTTGTATTTAAACTATTATTTGAAGCATCTTGTTGCAATTTTTCCAAAACCGCAAAAAGTCTTCCACATAAATAAGCTGGATTTTTATTTTCTTTATCAAGTGCCACTTTTATTTCCTCCTTTTTATTGAAAATTCTTGATTTTCTATTTAAACAGGCTTTTATTATTCCTGCTCTTGTACTATTATTTCTAATATCTATTTTTTTGTTCC
>CALWHO010000153.1 GCA_944380405.1 uncultured Lachnospiraceae bacterium | reverse complement strand
TACCGTTACACACAGGACATGCCTTGCAGTATTTGCCTATATTTTTTCTTGCATTTTCCAAAACTGAATTATAATCCATATTCCCCAACCTCCAGTATTTTATATATTTACTTTATATACATTTTTGTATATTGTATCACGTATTTTTTCAAATTCTTTTTCTGTAAGGCTTTCAGGAGTGCTTAATATTTTAAGTTCAAGACCATCAACGCCTTCCCTCATAGATGGCTGAAAATAATAATAGTTATTAACAACAAAGCCTACTCTGTTGTAAAAGCCTATGCGTCTTTTCTGTATTTCTGTTTCTGCTGGCTCTGCCTCAAGAACAACTGTTTTGCCGCTCATTTTTATTAATTTTTCAATCATTTCTTTGCCTATGCCCTTTCCTCTTTCCTGAGGAAGTGATGCAAAATGCTCTATATAATCAAAATCATCAAATTTCCATAATGTAATAAAAGCTGTTTTTTCTACATTCATATATATATTAAATTTTTCGTCATCAAGCTGTTTTTTTAAATAATCGTATGTTCGCATTTCATTTACAGGAAAAGACATACTCATAATTTCATATACCTTGTCAAAATCATCTCTTTCCATTAATAAAAGCTCCATAAATTAATACCTCCGCTAAAAAATTAATATGTCTGCATTTAAATATAATTATATATTAAATCAAAATTTAATTAAATATTTTAAGCAAATTTAATACAATTTTAAACCTTTTTTCATAACTTTAATTTATAATCTAATAGTATATATTGGGAGGTGCTTTTGTGAAAAAAATTAAATCTTTGGTTGTTTTTGTTTTAATGGCTGTTACATTTATATTTTCTTCTGCAGCTTATGGTGAAGAAAATATAAATGTTTATATAAATAATAACGAAATTTCATTTGAACAGCAACCTGTTATAAAAAATAACTATACCCTCGTTCCTATGCGAACAATATTTACAACTCTTGGCTACAACGTATACTGGGACGACAGTGAAAAAACAGTTGTTGCCATAGGCGAAAATAACACTATACAGCTTTGGATAGACAGCACAATAGCATTTGTAAACGGTCAGCAGATTTTACTTGACTCTCCTGCCACAATAGAAAATGGATATACTCTTGTTCCTTTGAGGTTTATTGCTGAAAGCTCAGGATGTGAAGTAAACTGGTCTAATGAGGAAAGAGCTGTATATATTACAACTGAAAATCCAGTTTTTTATAATACAGAAAATATAGAACTATCTGATAACACCCATTTTGTACCATCAGCCGATGAAAAAGTACTTGCTGAAAGTGTAGTAAAAATAACAACTGATAAAATGCAGGGAAGCGGTGTTATTGTACACGAAAACGGATATATTGCAACAAACTACCATGTTGTAGAAGGTGCTGAAAGAATACAAATAAGGTTTAATGATAACTCTTTTTATGCAGATAAATTTTATATAGCAGGCTATGACTCAAAAAGAGACTTGGTTATACTTAAAATTTCAAAAACAGGCTTAAAACCTGTTGTATTTCGTGACAGCTCAACTGTTAAACCTGGAGAAAAAGTAATATCCATAGGCTCTCCATATGGATATTTTAATTTAGTTACAACAGGCGTAGTTTATGGCTCAACAGGAGACATTATAGGCACATCAGCTCCTATTGCACCTGGAAGCAGTGGCGGAGCATTATTTGACGAAAATGGATATTTCATAGGTGTTGTAAGTGCATATGATACTGATGAGCATTATCTTTCAATACCTGCAAACTATATACTTGATATAGATATAACTAAAAATATACCTTTAGTAGAATGGAAAAACTATACCCCAACTGTTACTGCTCCTGAAAAATTAACTTCCATATACACAGAAAATGGTCTTGAAGTATATTGGGACCCGGTATATGGTGCAGATTATTATTATATATATTACTCCTCTTCTCCAAATGGCGAATTTAAAAAACTTAAAAACTCAGCCAAAAAAACTGACCAGTGGCAGTGGGCATATCCAACATGCTTTACAATAAATAATTTTAACCGAAACGAAGTAATATATATGCGTATTTCAGCTGTAAAAGATGACGTAGAAACAGAAAAAAGTGATGTATTTAAAATAAACTGACACCATTTCGTCAAAGGCTCATTTCATTCAAGCCTTTGACGAGCAGACATAAGTATAAAGCCACGGTCAGCACTTTTCTTCGAAAAGTCAGCTTTGCTGACCCGCACATCTTTGCGGGTGCCAAGTTCCATCGGAGAACCCGACGAAAAAGGGCGAATGGTGTTTCATTACGAAATACCATTCGTTTTGCCACAGGCAAAATTCCGAAGCTAAAAAGCCTTGAAACTCCTGCTTTTCCTCGTCGGAAATGAATTCCGTCGGCATTTTGCTTACGCAAAACAGCTACGCTACCCTTGTTCGTCGGGTGCTTTCCTGCGGATTCCAGTCGGGAAACAAGGTACCGCCAAGATAGGCGGGCAGCCACTTGTGGCTGGAGTTTGCTTTAGCAAACTTACTGACTGGTCGTTTCCCAAACCCTTCCGCATTTTTGAAATAAATATAAAATACATTTTTTTCGATAATCTGAGAGAATTGATATTACTATCAATTCTCTTTTTTATTCTACTGTTATGTCTGCAAATACTGCATCTACATATTCCCTAAGCTTTTCAGGGTTAAGGCGTACCTGACAGCCTCTCATACCTGCACTTACAGCTATTTTCTCAAATAATACTGCCGTTTCGTCTATAAACGTAGGAAACTTCTTTTTCATTCCTATAGGCGAGCAGCCGCCTCTTATATATCCTGTTATGCCTAAAAGCTCTTTAACATGTATCATTTCAACTTTTTTATTTTTTGATACTACAGCAGCTTTTTTAAGGTCAAGCTCTTCTGCAACAGGTATGCAAAATACGTTTATGCCGTTTTTGTCACCTCTTGCCACAAGTGTTTTAAAACATTCTTCAGGCGGTATGCCAAGAGCCTCTGCTGCATGTACTCCCGAAAGGTCATTTTCGTCATATTCATATGAAGCTGCTGTGTACTCAATTCCTGCCCTTTCCAAAAGCCTCATTACATTTGTTTTATTCATAATGTATCATCTCTCTTTAAGTTAATAAAAAAGCCGAAATTTAATATTTCGGCTGTGTATTATGCACCTATTTTAAACTCTCTTGCATAATTAAAAAGATATTGCTGGGCAAATCCTGCATATTCTCCAAACATGTCATAAGCTAATGCGTGTATTTTTTTAATTGAAACCTCTTCACCATCAAAATAGAAATGACTCATAACTCTTTTTACCCATACATCTGTAGGAAAAGCATCATTTCTTTCTAATGAAAAAAGCATTACACAGTCAGAAACCTTTGGCCCAACGCCATGTATTGACATAAGCACCTGTCGCACTTCTTCTGTTGTCATTGATTTAAAGGCTTTTTCACTTATTTCGCCATTTAAGCATTTACTAACAGCATCAATAATATATTTTGCTCTGAAGCCAGTTTTGCACTCCATAAGCTCTTCTTCTGTGGCATTTTTCAATTCTTCTGCTGTTGGGAAAGAATAAATTTCTGTTTCGCCAACAGTTTTTATGTGTTTTCCGTATTTTCTGCTTATATTAGCTACAACCTTTTTAATCATAGGTATTCTGTTATTTTGAGAAATTATAAATGATATAAGACAAGGGAAAAACTCCTGATTTATAATTCTAATGCCAGGGGCATATTCCAAAGCCTCTTTCATTGTTTTGTCCCTTTGAGAAAGAAAACTTTTAATTTGACTGTAGTCTGTATCAAGGTCAAAATAATGAAGCCATATGTTTTCAAACTCTTCTTTTGTTGTGTCTTCAAATACTATTTTTTCGTCTTTTTCAAATATATGAAGTGCCTTGTTGTGGGCTATTACAATATAGTCCTCTTCATTAAGTTCTATAAAATTAAAGCACTGTCCACACTCAAGAGTCTGTGATATAACAAAGCTTTCATCTTTTTCAAGATATAAATTGCCATTTTCTACGTAATAATTCATATTAAAAATTACCTCTTTTTATTTTTAACTGTCAAGAACAATAAATACAGGTGAATTACTCTTTAATGATTCCATTCTTCTCATGGCATCACCAGAAGAAGCTACCTGCTCATTAGTCCAATATCCGTTTAAGTCATTGAAAAGATACTTCGTTTCATTTGTAAGAACAACATAACCAAAGTTTCTTGCAGATGAAATATATTTAATTTCGCTTTCAGAAGAAATTATTCCCTCTGATTTTAACATACCTATTATTTCGCTGTTATAAGCATTAATACCATTTGAGTAATCACTTATAACATAGTTAGGAAGCATATTTAAATTAAAATCAGGCACTGTTTTATTTACGGCAACAGAGGTTCTCGACTCTTTCTCAATACCGCTCATAACAACTTCCCATAAGTTTCCGTTTTTCTGAAGTATGTACTGGCGTATATCGGCAGTATTTGTCTGAGGTGAAAGAGTTACAAATGAATACTTATTATCTTTTATAACACTTCTTACAAAATACTTCTCATACACACCTTCGTACATGCTTATAAAACTTATTATTCTTTCATACTCATCAGAGCCACTATAAAGAGTACCTATTGAGCCATGATTTTGATAATAGCTGTTTAAAAGCGAAGCATACTGAGATGCTGTAAGGTATCCGCCTGCACTTCTGTTGGTAGCCATAAGCTTTGTATTGTCTTTTGGATTTTTAACAGAAACAAATACTGTAAGACCTGATTCTGAATTTTTTATATCCAAAGTATCATATCTTTTCATTTGGTCAGCATCAAGAAGAAGTATTTCACAGCCTTTATTTAAATATTTGCTGCTTAAAAGACCTTCTCTTACAAGATATTCAACATCAATTATTTCTTTTGATGCATAGTTATATAAATATCCATTCATAGAAACAAGTCTTGTTTTATTAAAGTTTTCTGAATAATAATCCTGTGCTGCATCAGCCACAGTATCAACAACATCCCATTGAGCACTTAAAGAAGAGTCTGATATTACAGAATATTCTTTATTTCCGCCTGATGATACACTGCTACCAGAAGAAGATGGCTTTGATGGTGTAAATACACCTGATGAACTGCCACTTTGAGTAGGTCTTCCTGTTACCAAAGAGCTGGAGCTGCTTTCAGAATTACTTTCTTCAGTTTTATTTTCATCTTTTTCTTCATCAGAAGAAGAACTACCGCCTAATAAATCACTTATGCTAAAAGATGGCTCTTTTTCTTCAGTTTCGTCATTATTATCTTTATTTTCCTCAGTTAATGAAGTGTCACCGTTATTATCTGCTTCTTTTTCCTTGCCAAAAGAACATCCGCCAAAAAATACTGCGCATGTTAATACAACGGCTGTAATTTTTTTAAATTTAGACTCAAATAATTTCAATTAATAATCATCCCTTTTATCAGCTATAGCTTCGTATACCGATTCAAGCTCTTTTTCATGAAGTTCAATTATCTGAGAAATATGATTTTCCATTTCCTCAATATTATCTATAAAATCAAACTTTATGCTCCATGTAGGATTATAGCAATCCTCTTCCTCCTCTATAGACGTAATTAAAGGCATTAAAGTTCCACTGTCATAATAATCATATATTGCATCAAATTCCCAGTCCTCTACGTCTTTGTCACATGTTATTTTCATTACAACTTCGTATGAACCGTCTTGTTTTTCTTCTGCAAATGTATTATATATAAGGTTTTCGTTACCCTCTATTTTATAACTGCCAAGTTCTTTATCCAAAAAACCTGTTTCCTTATCTTTAAGCATTATAACTATTACAGTTTCTTCCATATATATTAACCCCTTATTTATAAATTAACACATAGCTACTCATTATGAAATATTATACTCCATGACACTATGTTTTTCAATAAATGCATTTCTTAAATTTTTATAAACAATACAAAACCGGCGAAACCAAATAATAATTTCGCCGGTCTAATATCATTCATCTGTACCAAGTATTATAAGTATGTCTTCGCCATTTTCCATCATAGTTTTGTCAACTATAATCTGGCTGTTAGGATAATATTCCTGAAGGTCATATCCCATACCCTCTTCTGATACAACTATTCTTGTGTAAGAAGTCTTTTCTCCATTATATGTATATACGCCCTGAACAGTAAATCCATTTTCTTCAAGCATAGTCTGGTTTTGTCCTGCAAAGCCTGACTTATATCCGCCATTTGCAACCATTATATTTTTGCCAACAGAAGATATAGCCTCTCCTGACTCAATAACTGCCTGTTTTTCTGCTTCAGCCTTCTGAGCCTCAATTTCTGCTGTTGTACCTCTAAGGAACATGTCAACTGTTTCGCCAATTAAGTCTTCATCATAAATATAATATGAAGTACCTCCTAACATCTGACCAACACCAGGAATTGTCTGCATTGTAATGCCTTCAGGGTCTACATTGTCCAAATAATTTACATATTTAAGCATATCTGTAAGTGTAAAATCTGTTTTAACATAGTCGTATGCTGTTTTAATAAGTGTTGTGGCATTTTTCATAATTGTATCAGTGCTTAACACCTTTTCAGCAAGAGCTTTAAGGAACTGCTGCTGAACCTGAACACGGGCAACGTCACCTTGAGGATAGCTTCTGAAACGCACAAGCTGCTGAGCCTGTGCTCCGTCAAGATGCTGATAGCCTTCTTTAAGGTTAATTACAATATCTCCTGTGTCACTCATGTCCTTATACATGTCCTGTGGAACATATACGTCAACACCGCCCACCATATCAACAATCTCAACAAATGCCTCAAAATTTATAACAACATAGTTATCTATCTCAATTCCTAAAAGGTCTTCAAGCTGAAGAACTGCCATTTCCTGTCTGTGACCCTCTCCTGCATATGAATAAACCTCATTTATTTTGCAGTAACCGCTGTTACCAGCACCATCAACAGGTATAAAGTTGCCATTTTCTCGCCTTAATGAAAGAAGCTCATCTGTCATTTTAACGTGGGTATCTCTTGGAACAGAAAGAATACTTACCTTTTCTGTTTTGCTGTCATAATGCACAATAAATATAACGTCTGTCCTTACTTCGTCTGCATCAACACCAAATACAGCCACATTTGTAGTAATATGCTGTCCCTTCAAAGCATCTAAAAGATTTGTATCAGAAGCATTTTTGCTTTCGCCATCACTGGCACTGTTGCCTGAAAGTTTTGAATAAGCAAATATTCCAGCCCCTGCAAATACCAAAAAGATAAGAACCATAGAAATTACAATTTTAAAAAAACTTGCAATCAGACTCTTCTTTTTCCTTCTTTTTTTCATTATAAATCCCACCATCATTTCAAATTATTCGATCTATTTTTACAATGACATAAATTATACCAAAATACAAAATATTTTTCAATAAAATACTATTCTACATTGATAATTTTTTAAGTCATGTATCATAATATCATATCAAAAAAACTTTTATTTTAATTTTTTTTTACTTTTTTATTAAAATAACTTTACTTAATGCTAACTTTGTTATAGCATATTTCAAGTGAACGGAGGTTGAAATATGGATTTAAAAAACTTAATGAATAAAAAACTAACACTGTCTATTCCTGTTGTGTTAGCAGTTATATTTGTTTTTGCCTTTGGTGTAACGATGTTTGATATTCTCCTTACATTAAAATCAGTAAGGGGTGCTTTTTCGTTTTTAATTAATAAGCCGCTTCTTGTACTTATTAATATGCTGCCTGTGCTTGCTGCTTCGTTAATAATTTTTTTCATATCT
>CALWHO010000152.1 GCA_944380405.1 uncultured Lachnospiraceae bacterium | reverse complement strand
CATGAGTGCAAGAAGATATGTTTTTGAGGGATTTCTTCCTACAGACAAAAAGGAAAGAGCCTATGTTTTGGAGTCACTTTCAAAAGAAACAAGGACAACTGTTTTTTATGAAGCTCCTCACAGGCTTACAGAAACCCTTGAAGTGCTTCTTAAAGCAGCAGGAAACAGAAATGCAGCTTGTGTAAGAGAGATTACAAAAAAGTTTGAAGAAGTAAAAAAAGACAGTCTTGAAAACCTTTTATCATATTACAAAGAAAACCCGCCAAAGGGCGAGTTTGTTGTAATTGTAGAGGGTTTAAACAAAGATGTTTTAAGACAGGAAGAAATAAGCTCATGGGAAAATATGCCTCTTGAGGAACACATGGAAATATATATTTCAAAAGGCATGAGCGAAAAAGATGCCATGAAGCAGGTGGCAAAAGACAGAGGCGTATCAAAAAGGGACATTTACGCAGTATTGAAAGGAAAGTAATAAAATGGAAATAAGTCAGAGAGAACAAAATGTATACGACATATTGGAAAAAATAGGCGTTGAATACAAGCTTTACCGCCATGAGGCAATTTATACTATTGCAGCAGCAGAGGAGTTAGACAGAAAGCTTGAAGTGCCTATTGCCAAAAACTTATTTTTAAGCACAAGACATGGCCAGGAGTTTTATCTCCTTACAATGATGGGTCATAAAAAGTTTAACACAGGCAAGGTATCAAAACAGGTAGGAGTGCCAAGAATGACATTTGCAGGAGAGGACAAAATGCTTGAATTTCTTGATATACTTCCTGGTTCTGTATCTCCTTTAGGTCTTTTAAACGACAAAAACTGCAACGTTAACTTTATACTTGATGAAGACCTTTTGGGCTACGAATATATTTCCGTTCATCCATGTGTTAATACAGCAACAGTTGTTATTAAAACAAAAGACCTTTTGGAAAAAATACTTCCTTACTGCAATCATAGTTATAAGACTGTTATATTGGAGGGATAAAATATGGCAGCTGAGCTTTACGAAAAATTACGAGAACACAGTAAGTCTCATGTGTATCCATTTCACATGCCAGGGCATAAAATGGGCAGAGGAATGGATTTTGATAATATATGGGGCATGGATATTACAGAAATTGACGGCTTTGATAACCTTCACCATGCAGAAGGCATAATACTTGATGCTCAGAAAAAGTGTGCCCAAACTTTTGGCGCTGAAAAAACATATTTTCTTGTAAATGGCTCTAGCTGTGGACTTATGGCTGCTGTTTTTGCCTGCTGCAACGAAAAAGATAAAATAATTGTAGCAAGAAACTGCCACAAGTCAGTATTCAGCGGTCTTATTATTTCTGGTGCAGAGCCTGTATATGTTATGCCTGAAAATATTGACGGCTTTGGCATAGCAGGTGGTATTTTGCCTGAAACTATTGAAAAGGCAATAGAAGAAAACAGTGATGCAAAGGCTATTATGATAGTCAGTCCTACATTTGAAGGTGCTGTATCTGATGTAGAAAAAATAGCAGAAATAGCACACAAAAATAACATGGTTCTTATTGTTGATGAGGCACATGGAGCACATTTTAAGTTTAATGATTCTTTCCCTGAAACTGCCCTTGAAATGGGTGCAGATATTGTTATACAAAGCATACACAAAACACTGCCTGCCCCTACTCAGGTGTCACTTCTTCATACACAAGGAAACAGATTTGATTCTGTACGCCTTGAAACTTGCCTTGCTATGGTTCAGTCTTCAAGTCCGTCATATATATTTATGGCTGCTGCCGATTTATGCAGGGAGTATTTGGACACAAAAGGCAAAGAAGATTTTGAAAAATATGTTCAAAATATTGAATATTTAAGAAACAGCATTAAATATTTGAAAAATTTCCGTATTTTGGACAGTGATATTGTGGGCAAGTACGGCATAAAAGATATAGACAGGGGAAAAATAGTTCTCTCAAGCGAAAACATAAACTGTATTGATGCGGCAGATATTTTAGCAAAAAAATACGGCATAATACTTGAAATGAGCTGTCCAGGGCATTTTGCAGCCATGACAAGCGTAAGCGACACCATAGACGGCTATGAAAGGCTTATAAAGGCATTAAAAGAAGTAGATAACATGGATTTTGAAAAATGCATTAACAGAAAAGATATGTTTTTAATTCCAAAGCCTAAAGTTATAGTAAGCCCAAGAGAAGCATTTAACAGACAAAAGACATCTGTTGATTTTAAAAATTCTGTAGGCAAAATAGCAGCCGAGTTTGCCATTCCATATCCTCCGGGAATTCCTGTTTGTACTCCTGGAGAGGAAATAACAGAAGATGTTATTAATATACTTGAAAAATATAAGGCATTTGGTGGAGAAATAATAGGAATGAAGCATAATAATCTTGAAAAAATACAAATTTTGATGTAATGTATTAAAAACAAAGTATTTTAAAGATTTTTGATGAAAGAAGGAAGCAGGTTATGTTTGAAATGTATAAAACTTTATCTACTCTTGATATAGTTTATGCTGCAGTTTTAGCATTTGTATTTTTACAGCTTATACTTAACATTACAAGACTTGGTAAAAACATGTCTGTAAGAAGAAACGCAGGAAAAGAAGTTGGAGAGTATCAGAAAATAGAGATACTTAAAAAATGCAGAGACCTTTTCCCTTTTGACACTGTAAACTTCAGAGGCAAGGTTATAACAAAAGGCATGAAGGTTAGAATTACAACCCTCCAGAAAAGAATTATAGAGGGTGAATTTGTGGGCAGAAACGATATGAATATACTTTGCGTAATTGCAGGTCAGCATATTATTGCCCATGAAATAGACAAAATTGAGGATATTACTGAAGTAAATACAAATCAGGAAAACGGTATTTGATTAGTCAAATACCGTTTTATTTGTATGACGAATTTGAAAAAATTGAGAAAAAATTTAGGCGAAAAAACGCCTTAAGTTGCAAAAAATATACAAATTATTTGTCAAAAATTGTATTTGAGGCAAAGACACAAAAGTTTTTTTTTGACTATAAGAAGTAAATAAAATGAATTAATTTAAGCAAATAGCAATAATAATTATTATTAGAAAATGTTTACATTTTATTAACACTAAGTTGCTTGTAAATCTATATATTTGTGCTATAATCTATATTCAGCAATATAATGAAATTGCTGTAAGTTATTGATTTTATTTATATGTATTATTATTCGGAGGTGCTAAAAATGGGAATTGCTGATAAGCTCCGCATTGGTGTCGATATCGGTTCAACTACTGTGAAGCTGGTGGCAGTGGCCAGAGATGGAAAAATGGTCTTTTCTGAATATAAACGTCATTTTTCCGAGATAAAACAGACACTTCAAGAACTTCTTAATCATGCCTATGAAAAATTGGGCAACGTAGACATTTCAGTTATGATGACAGGTAGCGGTGGCGTTGCTATGGCAGAAAAATTGGAAGTGGACTTTATACAGGAAGTAGTTGCAACAGCAAATGCTGTTGAAGAGG
>CALWHO010000151.1 GCA_944380405.1 uncultured Lachnospiraceae bacterium | reverse complement strand
AATGTAACATTCAGCTGTAACATCTACAACCTTACCAAAGAAACCTGTATCAAGAAGTACAGAGTCGCCAGGAACAATGTTATTTCTCATGTTTTCAAGTTCAGCTTTTCTCTTCTTCTGTGGCTTAATTGAGAAGAAATACATAGCACCGAAAATTACAACAATGTATACTACAATAAGAAGTACAGGATTGCCAAAAAGTCCGCCGCCTGAAGCTGATGGTGCAGCTGCATCGCCGCCGCCTACAACTGTGTTTGTAAGTAATGCAATATTCATTTTTTTCTCTCCTTAATAAATATAATTCTTTACTGTAAACATATACGAATAAACATTAAATAAGTTTACAGCCATTGAATAAATTATACAATAGTTATTATTTAACGTCAATAACATGTATTTTTTCAGTGACTTAAAATTTCTTTCTTTTCATAATAACTTTCTCACTTGCTGCAATTTTAAATCCCTCAAGTTTTTCTTTCTTATACTGAGGGAATCTGTCCTCATCAAGTGCCTGACGTATTTCTTCCATAAGTGTGTTAAAGAAATAGAGGTTATGAAGTACGCAAAGACGCATAGCAAGCATTTCTTTTGCTTTAAAAAGATGTCTTATATAAGCCTTTGAGTATCTTCTGCATGCTGGACACTGACAGCCCTCTTCTATTGGAGTATCGTCAAGTTCATACTGTGCATTAAGAAGATTAAGCTTACCCTTGTTTGTATAAACATGTGCATGTCTTCCGTTTCTTGCAGGAAGTACACAGTCAAAGAAGTCAACGCCTCTTTCAACAGCCTCAAGTATATTTTCAGGAGTACCAACACCCATAAGGTATGTTGGCTTGTTCTGTGGAAGATATGGCACTGTTTCTTCAAGTATGTGATACATTTCGGCATGAGTTTCTCCAACTGCAAGACCGCCTATGGCATAGCCGTCAAGGTCAAGCTCTGATATTCTTTTTGCATGCTCAATTCTTATGTCTGGATAAATAGCACCCTGATTTATGCCAAAAAGCATCTGCTCTTTATTAATTGTGTCATCAAGGCTATTAAGACGCATCATTTCGTTTTTGCTTCTAATAAGCCATCTTGTTGTTCTTTCAACTGAATTTTGAACATAGCTTCTGTCAGCCTTTGCTGGTGCACATTCGTCAAAAGCCATAGCTATTGTGCTGGCAAGATTACTCTGTATCTGCATGCTTTCTTCAGGACCCATAAATATTTTTCTTCCGTCAATGTGTGATGAAAAATAAACGCCCTCTTCTTTTATTTTTCTAAGCTGTGCCAGTGAAAACACCTGAAATCCGCCTGAGTCTGTAAGTATAGGCTTGTCCCAAACCATAAACTTATGAAGACCACCAAGCTGTTTTATAATTTTATCACCTGGACGTACATGAAGGTGGTATGTGTTTGAAAGCTCCACCTGACACTTTATGCCCTCTAAATCCTCTGTTGAAACTGCACCCTTTATAGCTGCAAGTGTTCCTACGTTCATAAAT
The DNA here is from genome assembly GCA_944380405.1 of uncultured Lachnospiraceae bacterium. GTDB lineage: Bacteria > Bacillota > Clostridia > Lachnospirales > Anaerotignaceae > HGM11808. The sequence continues at coordinate 2,683 of CALWHO010000151.1, read as the reverse complement.
ACAGGTGTCTGTATAACGCCATGTGGTGTAGAAAATTCTCCTCTTTTTGCCCTGCCGCAAACCTTTAATAATTTATACATCTAAACTCTCCTTATTAATTTCGCTACATAAAAATATACATTTAATTAAAGAATATTTCAAGATAAATTCACATAAGACATAAATTCTGTTATAATAATGTTATTAATTGAAGAGATGGTGATAAAATGGGTAATATAAATCTTATAGCCACCTCCACATTTGGCCTTGAAGCCTGCGTAAAAAGAGAGGCAATAAGGCTTGGGTTTGAAAACATTAAAACTTATGACGGCCGTGTGGAATTTACAGGCGATGAAAGCACAATAGCAAAAGCAAATCTTTGGATGCGTTTTGCAAGCAAAATACTTATAAAGGTTGGAGAATTTAAGGCAGTTACATTTGATGAGCTTTTTGAAGGCACAAAGGCTCTTGACTGGGGCAGCTGGATTACAGAAGACGGAAAATTTACTGTAACAGGAAAATCTGTTAAATCAACTCTTTTTTCTGTTTCCGACTGTCAGGCAATAGTTAAAAAAGCCGTTGTTGAAAAGCTTAAACAAAAATATCATGTGCCTTGGTTTGATGAAACAGGTGCTGAATATACAATTCAGGTTGCTCTTCTTAATGACGTTGCAACTCTTACTATAGACACTTCTGGCAGTGGTCTTCATAAAAGAGGCTATCGTGAAACAGCTATGATTGCACCTCTTAAAGAAACACTTGCTGCTGCCATGGTAGATTTAAGCTATTGGAACAAGGATAGAATACTTCTTGACCCAATGTGCGGTTCAGGCACAATACCTATTGAGGCTGCACTTATAGCAAGAAACGTAGCTCCTGGTTTAAATAGAAAATTTGCCAGTGAAGAATGGGCAAGAATTGATAACTCTATCTGGAAACAGGAACGAATAAACGCATACAAAGCCATAAATTACGACGTTATGCCTAAAATATACGGCAGTGATATGGATGCAGAAGCTATAGAGGTTGCAAAAGAAAACGCCATTAAAGCAGGCGTTGACGACTGTATAGAGTTTACTGTAAAGCCTTGTCAGGAGGTTGTTCTTCCAGGTGACTATGGCTGCCTTATTACTAATCCGCCTTATGGCGAGCGTATTGGTGAGCTTAAAGAAGTTGAAGACCTTTACAGAAGCCTTGGCAAAATAATGGCAACAAATCCAACCTGGTCAAGCTATGTTATAACTTCAATGGAGTACTTTGAAAAGCTTTTCGGCAGAAAAGCAGATGCAAAGCGTAAGCTCTTTAACGGCAGAATTAAAATTGATTATTATCAGTTCTATGGTCCAAGACCACCTAAAAAAGAACTGTAAATATATTTTTAATATTTAAAAAAGATTGCGGGGTCGGTATTATGTATAAATATGAATATGTTGCAATTAAAACAGGTAAATTTTTTGGTTCAAAATGTACTGAACACAAAGATATTATTGCTCAGTATGCTGAAAAAGGCTTCAGATATGCTGGATTTATTCCAACAGAAATAACCGACAGCGGAAAATTTAAAGAAATTGAGCTTATATTTGAAAAAAAAGAATAAAATAAAGCGGGTTTCATATTTTTTAATGAAACCCGCTTTTTTATTTTTAAAATTAAAGCATTGTTATGTTTTCTCTTGAGATTTCTTTAATGCTGTGTACTCCACACATAGCCATAGTATCTTTAAGTTCTGATGCAATTTTTTCAATGTAAATCTTTACGCCTTCTTCTCCACCGCCATATACAGCAGTTACAAAAGGTCTGCAAATAAGTACGCCGTCTGCACCTATTGCAAGGGCTTTGAATACATCTGTGCCGCTTCTTATACCGCCGTCAACAAGTATAGTCATGTCTTTTCCAACTGCATCAACAATATCCTTTAAAACTTCTGCTGTTGCTGGGCACTGGTCAAGTACTCTGCCGCCATGATTTGAAACAACAATAGCAGCTGCACCTGCTTCTTTTGCCTTAAGAGCACCTTTTACAGTCATAACGCCCTTTACAATAAAAGGAACTCCTGCTTCTTTAACTATTTCCTTAAGCTCTTCAACAGACTTGCTGCCAGCTGGTGGAGTCATGTTTTTAAGGAAAGGAAGACCAGCAGCGTCAATATCCATGGCACAGGCAAAAGCACCACTTTCCTGTACCTGACCGAATTTTTCTTTTATTACTTCCATGTTCCAAGGCTTAACTGTAGGAACGCCAATACCGTTATTTTTTGCTACAGCATCACAGGCACTTTTCATAACTTCTGGATTAACTCCGTCACCTGTAAATGCAGCAATGCCCATATCTTTGCATGCCTTTACAAGCACATTGTTATATGTAACGTCAGTATATTCTTCGCTGTAATGAAGGTTTACAGCACCAACAGGGCCTGCAAAAAATGGATACTTAAAATCCTTTCCAAAAATGCTTACAGATGTATCAACATCTTTGTTTTCACAAATTGTATCCATGTTTACTCGTATGTCCTGCCATTTTTTGTAGTTTCTTATGGCAGTATCACCAACACCCTTTGCACCAGGGCCAGGTATTTTATTTGATCACGCTATACCGTTACACACAGTACATGCCTTGCAGTATTTGCCTATATTTTTTCTTGTATTTTTTTAATCTTACTTCTAATCCATATACCTAAACCGCCTGTATATGATTGATTTAAATT
>CALWHO010000150.1 GCA_944380405.1 uncultured Lachnospiraceae bacterium | reverse complement strand
GGTCTAATTCAGAATATTTTTTATATGTCACGCCTCGCATGAGGCGTGTGAGTAGAAATAATAACATCATCTTTTTCCATGGAGTAGTTTATGTCACGCCTCGCATGAGGCGTGTGAGTAGAAATTTCATGGATACTATACCATTTTTTAAAAATGTAGTCACGCCTCGCATGAGGCGTGTGAGTAGAAATTTTTTAATGTAATCTGAAATATCATCGGCTAACGTCACGCCTCGCATGAGGCGTGTGAGTAGAAATTGGGTTATATGCTTTCTTTAAAGATGAGTCTAAAAAGGCAATAGAAGCTGCTGTAAAGGCACAAAAAAGCCTTCAGAATATAAACTGTACTTTAGCAGGAGAAGAAATTGTTTTTAGTGCAGGAATAATATTTGGTAACATTAACATTGGTGTTATAGGCGGTGATGAACGTATGGAAATAAGAGCTGTATCACCAGAAATGTCATTTGCAAGATATTTGCAAAAGTTATGTGGAGTATATAATTTCGGCATACTTATAGATGAAACAATTGCAGCAGAAATACATGGATTTAATAAAATGAAACATATAAGAAAAATAGGTAAAATTGGATTTTCTTATGAAGAAAGCTGTGACAGAACAGTATATGAAGCCTTTGGCGGTCAGAAAAATGATATTGTTATGTTAAAAGAGTTAACAAAAAAAGACTTTGAGTCAGGTGTTGAGTTTTTCCAGCAGGGCAAATATTCAGAAGCAAAAGAATCTTTTATAAATGTACTTAAGAAAAACAAAGACGACTTGGCAGCAGGCAGATATTTAAGGCTTTGCAGTGATAATATTGACGGAAGCGAAAAAGGGATGAAGACATTTGAACAGTGTTGATTGCGGAATTAAAAAACAAATAAATATGCCATATATGTGGGACAGCCAAATATGGGAAGACTTTACAGCGATAGTTGATTTTCTTCTTTGGGCAGATTTGAAAAAAGATGAAATGATGCGTAATGGCGAAGATGTACTTGATTTAACTATTGCCGTTGAAGAAGAAATGGAAGAAGCCCAGGAAATTATAAAAAGGCGTATGGAGCTGTCAAATATAAGCGGTATAAAACTAAACACATATACATTTTTTTCAATGTGCAGTTTATCTGAAATGGAAAGCTTTGCCCTTATTTTGTCGGCAGTATCTGCATTAGATCATAAATTAAATGCCTTGCTTTCTGCTGCTGAAAAAGGCAGAAATGTTCAGACGCCTACAGTTGAAATGGCTTTAAGGCTTTATAGCTTAATAAACCCAAATAGTATTAAAGATGTTGCTTCTTTAATTGATATTAAAGGTGATTTTGGTCTTTGTTTTAATAAAGAGGTAATGGGTAAATCAAAAATACTTAGCCATGAAACACTAGTTATTAAAAGCTCTCTTTTGTCATATTTTCTTGGGAAAGATTTTAACATTAAATATAAAGGCTTAAATGTTAAAAAGCCTTTGCCAAGTATGCTTATATATGATAAGCCTCTTGAAGAAGCCATAAATGTTGCAAACAGCCAAAAATATATTGAAAAGGCAGTTTCACTTTATATTTATGGAAGAAAAAAATCTGGCAAAAAACTTCTGGTATCTCATTTATCAGAAAAAATAAAAAGACCTGTCGTTTTTGTTAAGTGGAATGATATTGAACAGATGCCATATGAAAAAAGGGAATATTTATTAAACGATTTAACACTTAAAACAAGACTTGAAAACGGGTTTATATGCCTTTATGACATACCGGACTTTTCTGATGAAAAAAATCAGTCAAATAAAAGTCTGTTTTTAAGTGTAATAGACATATGTCCTTTTACAGTTGTTATTGGAGAAGGCAAATATTATTATCCTGTATGGCTTACTGAAAGCTTTGTTTCAATTGAGCTTTGGGATTTATCAGCAACTGAAAAGATATATCTTTGGTCACATTACAGCAATATGTATGGTGCAGGAAATGAAATTAATGCAGCATTAAACGGCAATAAGTATATTATGAGTGTTGGCGAGATTGAAAGCACATTTGAAACGGCATTTTATTTGGCTGCTTCAAAAAATAAACCTTCAATTAAAACAAGTGATATATCAGATGCGGTTAAACAAAGAGGCAGAGGTAAACTTGGTTCATATGCTACTCTTATAAAGGGCTGCTTTGTTTGGGACGACCTTATTGCGGATGAATATGTTAAACGACAAATGAGGTATATCTGTAATCAGATAAAATACAGAAATGTAGTTGGAGAAGAATGGGGATTTTTTGAAAAGACACCATACGGAAGAGGTGTAAGTGTACTTTTCTATGGCCCACCAGGGACAGGCAAAACAATGGCTGTTCAAATTATGGCAGCAGAGCTTGGTCTTGAGCTTTATCGTGTTGATTTATCAAAAATGGTAAGCAAATATATAGGCGAAACAGAGAAGAACATAACTGAGCTATTTGACAGAGCAAAAAACATGAATGTAATACTGTTTTTTGATGAGGCAGACTCACTTTTTGCGAAAAGAAGCGAAGTTAAAGACTCAAACGACAGAAACGCTAATGCAGAAACAGCGCATTTGCTTCAAAAAATGGAAGAATACGAAGGTATGGTAATACTTGCCACAAACCTTATGGAACAAATAGATGATGCATTTAAAAGAAGAATTAAGTTTATGATTCCTTTCAGATTTCCTGATGCAAGTGCAAGAAGAAATTTATGGCACAGCTTAATTCCAGACAAAACTCCTTTGGAAGACGGAATAGATTTGGATTTCTTTGCAGATCAGTTTGAACTTTCAGGAAGTCAAATAAAAGAAATACTTTGGAATGCGGCATATATTGCCGTATCTGATGATAAACCTCTTGGTAATGAAGAGATTAAGGAAGCTGTCACATTAAATTATATAAAATATGGTAAGCAGCTTACGAAAGAAGATTTCGGGTATCTGGCCTGAATATTAAGGAGGCTTAAAATATGGCAGGAAACAGGGTTGCAGAAAATGAAAAATTAAAACAGCCTTCAGTTATAGACCTTGCCTTGGCTCGTCATGTGTCTGAAGAAAATATAGATGGTTTGGAGTTTGAAACAGA
>CALWHO010000149.1 GCA_944380405.1 uncultured Lachnospiraceae bacterium | reverse complement strand
TTCGTCAAAGGCTCATTTCATTCAAGCCTTTGACGAAAAGACTACAGTATAAAGCACATGGTCAGAACTTTTCTACGAAAAGTAAGCTTTGCTGACCCGCACATCTTTGCGGATGCCAAGTTCCATCGTAAAATTAGTTAAAAAATAAGTGGGTTTCATAATGAAACCCACTTATTTTTTTGCCTTAGTTTGTCAGATGTTCTTCTTTTCATCGTTGGAAGTAAATTCCGTCTGCGGATTCCAGTTGGGAAACTTAGTGCCGCCAAGATGGGCGGACAGCCACTTGTGGCTGGAGTTTGCTTTAGCAAACTTACTGACAGGTCGTCTCCCAAACCCTTCCGCTATAGATATAATTTTAAAAAAGTAATTTTTTTAGATTTTAGGCTGTTTTTCAAAAGTTCTGTTTTTTCCAAACTTATAAGCCGTTCTTATCATTGCCGCTTCTTCGGCAGTTAATTTTCTTTCCAGTGATTTTTCAAAATAATCAAGTAATGCCCTTGTGTTCATTTTAGTTGAAATAACTTTCTTTGGCATAATATCTTCAACCCTGAAAACAGAAGGAGTTATTATGTCAGGGTGTACCTGTCCAAATATAAGTGCTGTATACCATGCATCATTAAGAGCATCGTGGTATGTGCTTGTTTCCTCTATGCCCAGTGCTTCAACGGCAGTTTTAAGTCCTATGCTGTTACCATTTTGGAAATTAAGTGCTTTTGATGCATAAAGCTGTGTGTTTATATAAAGCTTATTTATTCTTGTGTGGTCACAGTTATAGTAAAGTATGTTTTTAAAAAGATATTTAATATCGTCAGGCCCCCAAGAGCAAAGTATATATTCTTCCTTACCTAAAAAGGCACAAAATGCTTCAAATGCTGCATTAAATGTTTTGGCATTTTTAAAGCTTTCTTCTGTAAGACCTGTAAGCTTTTCAACTATGGGATGTATTCTTTTGTAAAGCTGCGGCTTTACAAGAAAATTAAACTTGTCCGATATTTCAAATTTTTCATTAAGCTTAACTGCCCCTATCTGTATTATTTCAAAAGGACATTCAGGCACAAGAACTGTTTTTTCCCCTGTTTTAAAATTGTAAGGCTGGTTAAACTCCAAATCAAGAACTATATAATTCATGGAAACTACCTCCGTATAGATAACAGTATAGCATTAAAAAAGAGTTTGTAAAAGCAATTTTTTAATTGAAAGAAAGAGCTTAACAGTGTATATTAAAATAGATAAAGTATTGTATTGTGCTTAAAAAAGGTGGTTTTTATATGAGATATGAATTTACAGAGGAAGATTTAAAACAGGAAGTTAATAAAATATATATAGAAGAGGACGATGTTCTTTTAGAAATTGAATTTATAACAGGCGAAGGTAAAAATTATATATTTACAGGTCAGGCAGTTGTTGAGGGCGAAAGATACCACGATTTTCAGGTAGAGGTAGAGCTTGCAAATGAGCCTGAAGAAAACAGTGCCAGAGCCATTATTGACTGTGAATGGGAATGGTACGATTATTTGTATTAAGCAATATTAAATGAAAGGAATGTGCCTTAATTTATGGAAATACTTAACTGGAAAGAGCTTCTTGGGCCTTATGAGCAGGCAGTAAGTGAGCTTAAACTTAAATTTGAAAACACAATGGCTGAGTATAAAAATCTTGGTCTTTATTCACCTATAGAAGCTGTATCAGGCAGGGTTAAAAAGCCAGCCAGCATTATAGCAAAGGCTAAAAAGAAAAATATACCAGACGAAAGAATAGAAGAAGAAATAGAGGATATAGCAGGTATAAGAATAATATGCCAGTTTGTTGAGGATATTCAAAAAGTTATAGCCCTTATTAAAAAACGTGACGGAAAAGACATTAAAATTGTTGAAGAAAGGGACTATATTACAAACACAAAGCCAAGCGGTTACAGAAGTTATCATATTATTGTAAGATACCCTATTAACTCTGTTTTAGGCTACAAAGAAATACTGGCAGAAATTCAGATTAGAACACTTGCCATGAATTTCTGGGCAGTTACAGAACATTCTCTTAAGTATAAGTATCAGGGAAATATACCTGACGACATAAAGCAAAGGCTTATAAACTGTGCCGAAGCGGCTTTTCATCTTGATAACGAAATGAGTACCATAAGAAATGAAATAGCTTATGCCCAAAGAATAAACGAAATAAAAGACAGTATAATAGCTAATATAATAGATAATATACAAAACCTTTATTTTGTTTCAAAGCTTGAGGAAATGGAAAGTATAAATAAGCAGTTTGTAGACCTTTGGAATGAAGACGATATAACAAAGCTTAAGGCATTTAACGAAAAATTAAGTGAAATGGCGGCTCTCTACAGATGATGGGCGAAAAAAGGCTTTTTGCCATAGGTGATCTGCATTTAAGCCTTGCCAAAGAAAAGCCTATGGATATATTTGGGGATAACTGGAAAGACCATAGTGCAAAAATAAAAGAAAACTGGCTTAAAATTGTTGATGAAAATGACACAGTTTTAATTCCTGGCGATATATCATGGGCAATGACTATGGAAGAAGCCAAAATTGACCTTGATTTTATAGGCTCTCTTCCGGGAAAAAAGGTTTTGATAAAAGGAAATCACGATTACTGGTGGGGCAGTGTTTCAAGGCTTAACGGTATGTATGAAAATATGTATTTTCTGCAAAACGACTGCTATATGTGGGGAAATATAGCAATATGCGGCTCAAGAGGCTGGATGATGCCTGTTGACCCAAAGTTTAAAAAAGAAGACGAAAAAATACTTTTAAGAGAGGTTAAAAGGGGTCAGTTATCCCTTGATAATGCTGTTAAAAAAGGAGCAGAAAGTATTATATTTATGAGTCATTACCCACCTTTATATATGGAGTATCAGGAAAGCGTTTTTACAGAAGCCTTTGAAAAATACAACATAAAAAAGGCAGTATATGGCCATCTTCACGGCAGAGAAAACTTCGTTTATGCCTTTGAAGGCAATAAAAACGGCATTGAATACAGCCTTGTGTCTGCCGATTATGTGGATTTTATGCCACGAAGAATAATTTAATATTGTTGGAGGAATTAGTTAAATGAGTTTAATAATGATAGTGCTTATAGCTGTAAGCCTTTCAATGGATGCATTTGCCGTTTCCGTGTCAAATGGCATAGCTCTTAGAACCATAAGCACAAAAGACAGCATGAGAACAGGTATATTTTTTGGTGTATTCCAGTTTTTAATGCCTGTAATAGGTTGGATTTTGGGCACAAGCGTAAAGTCATACATTGAGGCTATAGACCACTGGGTAGCTTTTGGTCTTTTGCTTATAATAGGCGGAGGAATGATAAAAGAAGCGTTATCATGTGATGAAGAGGATGATTGCAGCTGCGAAGTTTCTCTTTCTTCTAAAAAGCTTGCTCTTCAGGCTGTAGCTACAAGCATTGATGCCCTTGCTGTTGGCATAAGTTTTGCAGTTCTTGATGTAAACGTGCTTTTTGCTTCGGCTGTAATTGGTGTAATTTGTTTTGTTATATCATTTACAGGCTGTAAAGTTGGCAAAACAATAGGTCATATTGTGCAGGAAAAGGCAGAAATAGCAGGCGGTATTGTTCTTATACTTATAGGCTTTAAAATACTTGTTGAGCATTTATTTATGTAATGAAAAATATAAATTTATGTTGAGAAAAATTTCAGTGCAGATGGCATTATGCTCTCTGCACTTTATTTGTTTTGTAGGACAGATTTACAATATAAATCAATAAATAAAAAATTTTACTAAAGGCAGAAGCAATATTTGTGAAAGTTTTATATACTGAAAGAAATAAGGGTAAAAATAGTGAAAATATTATTTTATTTTCATTTGCTTTTATAAAAATACATGGTAAATGGAATTTTTATAATGAATAAACAATTTTTATACACATTTTCGGTACCTGATTTTAGGTATATTTTGTATTGAATAAAACACAAGGGTATAATATAATTACCATGGGGATTTGAATAATAATCTTATTAAAAAGGAGAATGTTTATGTCTAAAATTATGAAAACAATGGACGGAAACGAAGCTGCTGCATATGCATCATATGCCTTTACAGAAGTAGCTGGTATTTTCCCTATTACACCATCATCACCTATGGCAGAAAAAACTGATGATTGGGCTGCAAACGGTAAAAAGAACATATTCGGACAGACTGTAGAAGTTATTGAAATGCAGTCAGAAGCTGGTGCTTCAGGTACAGTTCACGGTTCTCTTGCAGCTGGTGCTCTTACAACAACTTATACAGCAAGCCAGGGTCTTCTTCTTATGATCCCTAATATGTATAAGATTGCAGGTGAGCTTCTTCCTTGCGTATTCCACGTAAGTGCCAGAGCTCTTGCATCACATGCTCTTTCAATTTTCGGTGACCAGAGTGACGTTATGGCATGCCGTCAGACAGGTTTTGCACTTCTTGCTTCAAACAGCGTTCAGGAAGTAATGGACCTTGGTGCAGTTGCACACCTTAGTGCAATTAAAGGAAGAGTTCCTTTCCTTCATTTCTTCGACGGATTCCGTACATCACACGAAATTCAGAAAATAGAATGTCTTGACTATAACGACCTTGCAAAAATGGTTGATATGGATGCTATAAACAATTTCAAGAGAAATGCTCTTAACCCAGAACATCCAGTATTAAGAGGTTCAGCTCAGAACCCTGATATTTTCTTCCAGGCAAGAGAAAGCAGCAACAAATACTATACAGAAATAGTAGGCGTTTGCGAAGAATACATGAAAGAAATGAGCGCTCTTACAGGCAGAGATTACAAACTCTTTAACTACTATGGTGCACCAGATGCAGACAGAGTTATTGTAGCTATGGGCTCAGCTTGTGAAGCTATTG
>CALWHO010000148.1 GCA_944380405.1 uncultured Lachnospiraceae bacterium | reverse complement strand
ATGTGGCTTTTTGCAAAATGCAGGAGAGGCTTTTGGTCATAAGGATATTGCAAAAACAGGCTTTTTTGTATGCACAATTTATCTTGTGTATCTTGTTTTGACATCTCTTAAAATGCAGTGTACATACGTTTCGGATATTACTCAAAGGCTTTCGGAAAACATAAAAATACTTATTCCAGCCTTTGCAGCAGCTGCTGCGTCATCAGGTAGAACTGTAACGGCATCGGTTATGGTGCCAGTAATACTTTTTCTGTCGGCTTTTTTGATGTATGCCATAAATATGTTTCTTGTGCCTGTTGTTACAGGTGTTTCAATGGTGGAGTGCATAAACTGTGTTTCAGACAAAAGCATACTTTCTAATATGTGTGACTTAATTAAAAAGTGCATTAATATATTTATGAAAATATGTGCATTTGTGTTTGCTGCAATACTTTCTTTTCAGCGTTTAGGTACGGGGCAGCTTTCAGGTTTTGCAGGAAAAACTGCAAAAAATATTGTAAGTGCAATACCTGTTGTAGGTGACATAATGCGTTCTTCTGTTGATACGGCAGCAGCTGTTTCGTCGTTAATTACAAATTCAATGGCAGCAGCAGGCATAATAATGGTTGCAGCCATATGTGCTGTACCTGTACTTAAAATTGCTGTTATGTGGTTTATATACAAAATTACGGCAGCATTTGCAGAGCCAATAGGCGAAAGCAGAATAACAAAGGCACTTAATGCTGCTGGTGATATATCGGGAGTGCTTTTGGGCATTGTATTTACAATGAGTGCCATGTATGTATTTTCAATTGTGATTATGCTTGTAACATTTTAAAGGAGGAGTGCATTTTGGCAGAATTTTCATCATATATAAAAAGTATATCTGTTTTTGCACTGCTTATGGTTTTTACGGAAATATTTATGATAGAGGGTTTTTACAGAAAATACACCTCATTTATATTGGGCATTATACTTTCTATAATGGCTATATCGCCTTTAATTGGGATATTAAAAGGCAATGGAGCAGAAAGCTTTATTGAAAATATAGAGGAGAGTATTTTGTACGAGTCTGAAAATGTAAGTTTCAGTGACGAAAACATAATACTTAAAAGTATATTTACTGAAAATGCAGTGTCATATATAAAAAATGACCTTAAAAGCATTGGGTTTAAATATGAAGATGTATCAGTTGAGGTTTATGAAAATAACGGAGAATACATAATTAAAAAAATAGAGGTTACATCTTCCGAAGAAGACACAGAAAAAGCCGAAAGCATATTAAAAGAAAAATACATGGCAGAAGAAACTGTATTTTCAGCCTATTAGTCAGGGAGGAAATATGAAAGAGGATTTTAATTTAAAGGAATTTTTAAGATACAGAAGAAAGAATTTAAAAACTGCTCTTTGTGCCCTGTTTTCAGCAGGAATTATATTTATGATTATTGGAGGCTCCTTTGATAACAGCCTAAAAAGCGGCACACCAAAAGAGGATATAAATAGTGAGAATATATCTGAAGAAGCAGCATATTATGATACGGAAAAGAAACTTGAGGAGATTTTAAGCACTGTTGAAGGTGCAGGGAAAGTTAAAGTAATGATTACATATAGTCAGGGCGAAAGAAAGATTGCAGAACAAAAAAAAAAAAAAGAAGAAAGTACTTCTGATGATGAAGAAAGAGTTATTGAGGAGAATACATATTTTACGTCAGAAGGCACAGATGGGGCGCTTGTTCTTACGGAATATTCGCCTGTTGTGTCAGGTGTTGTAATAGTATCTCAGGGAGGCGGTGACATTAATGTAAAAAGTGCTTTAAGCAAAGCGGCACAGGCTCTTTTAGATGTGCCTGCCCATAAAGTTGAAGTTTTAAAAATGGAGGGATAATATGTTTGCAGTTAAAAGAAATCAGGTTCTTGTTACAGTTCTTGCCGTAATGGTGGCAGCAGCTGGATATATTAATTTTAAATCAGCCGACAGCGAAGGCTTGGCATTAAATGGATATGAAGAATATACATACGAAAGTGCTATTTCAGACGATATGGACATAACTGTTATAGCTGATGATGTTGATACAGCCGAAACAGCAGAAGTTACAGATGGCACAGAACTTGCTGAAGAAACAGGTATAACAGACCCACTTACAGCAGAAGTTTTAAATACAGAGGAAACAGACGATACAGGTGCAGCAGTACTTGTAAGTGCCGGTGCAGAAGATACAGATACATATTTCGTTCAGGCAAAACTTGACAGAGAGCAAAGCAGAGCAAAACAGCAGGGTATTCTTACGGATATTATAAATAATACAAAACTTAGCGACAGCCAGAAAGAAGAGGCTGCAAGCGGACTTATTGAAATTCAGGAAAGAATAGAAAAAGAAACTGCATCAGAAGACATGATTAAAGCCAAAGGTTTTAGCGAAGCCTATGTAAGAATAGACGACGAAACAGTTGACGTAGTAGTAAAGGCTGACACACTTACAGAACAGCAGCTTGCACAGATAGAAGACATTGTAACAAGAAAAACAGGATATTCTGCAGACAAAATCAGAATAAGTCCTCTTAAAAACTGAATTTATACACGTAAATAAGCATATTTGCCTATAATCTACTAAGGCAGTATGCTTTTTGCGTATTTATGCATAAAATGTTTTGCAAAATGCATAAATCATGTTATAATATTCTTAGTTTATATAATGATGTGTTTGTAACACATGATTAATAA
>CALWHO010000147.1 GCA_944380405.1 uncultured Lachnospiraceae bacterium | reverse complement strand
AAATGCTCTCTTTCTGCGGCTATTCCCATAATTTCAGCTCTTGGAGTTCAGGCTTGTCCGCTTCCTACGGCGGTGCTTTCAAACCAGACTTGTTATAGCTCTTTTTATATGAAAGACCTTACAGAAGAAATGGGGTATATAACAAATAAATGGAAAGAGCTTAAATTTTCATTTGACGGCATATACACAGGCTATATTGCCAGTGAAAAACAGGCTGAAAATATACTGCATTTTTTAAAAGATTTTAAGAAAGAGGATACAATTTTTCTTGCAGACCCTGTTATGGGTGATGAAGGCATTGTTTATCCTGGCTTTACAGAAAGCCTTTGTGAAAAAATAAAGAAAATAGCTTCTGAGGCAGAGATTATAACGCCTAATATTACGGAGCTTGGCATACTTTCAAAAGGCGATGGAAGCTATGTTTATAACATGGAAAAAGATGAGCGTTACATGGAAAACATAAAGAAAATGGCAGAAAGCATACTTTGTGGAAACACAAAAACAGTTATTGTTACAGGCATAGAGTATAAGGGTGCCTTTGACAGAGAAAATATGTTTTATAATGCCATTGTTACAAAAGACCGTTTTCAGACTGTTAAAGTGCCTGTGCTTAAAGGCAGTTTTTCAGGAACCGGTGACATTTTAGCGTCAATAATATGTGCCAGTGCCGTAAGAGGAATAGATATTAAAAGTGCTGTTGAAACAGCAGCTGATTTTATATACTGTGCCGTTAAAGATACATTAAAAGACTACACAAATGTAAATGACGGAGTTAATTTTGAAAAGTTTTTACACATGCTTACCAATATAAAATAAAAAGCTTTCCCAAAAAAAGGGAAAGCTTTTTTATTATGGAGAAACATTTTTTTAAAATTGCATCTGTCGCAGAAAGGTTTGGGAAACACTCGGTCAGTAAGTTTGCTAAAGCAAACTCCAGCCACAAGTGGCTGTCCGCCCTTCTTGGCGGTACTAAGTTTCCCAAATGGAATCCGCAGTAAAGCACAGCAAAGAAGTGCTGACAGCGAAGCTGGTTTTGCGTAAGCAAAATGCTGATGGAATTTATTTCCGATGAGGAAAAGCAAAGCACCTGACGAACTAAGGCGGCGAAGCCGTTTTCTGAAGGAAAATGCCGACAGAGAGTTTCAAGGCTTTTTTGCCGATGGAACTTGGCACCCGCAAAGATGTGTGGGTCAGCGAAGCTGACTTTTCGAAGAAAAGTGCTGACCATGTGCTTTATACTTATGTCTGCTCGACAAAGGCTTGAATGAAATGAGCCTTTGTCGAAAGGGTGTCGAGTTTTTCGACACCCTTTTTATTATGCTTTTTCTATTACCTGTATGTAAAATTTTCTGACTCTTGGTCCGTCAAACTCTGTAAAGTATATAGCCTGCCATGTACCTAAAACAGGAGTACGGTTTGCAACTATAAGGTTCACGCTGTTGCCTATAACAGAAGATTTAAGGTGAGCTGCACTATTGCCTTCTGAGTGTCTAAACTCTGGTCTATCTGGGAAAGTTTCGTTAAGGGCATAAAGGAGGTCTTTTACTACGTCAGGGTCGGCTGACTCATTAATTGTAATTCCTGCTGAAGTATGAGGGCAGTATACAAGGCATATGCCGTTTATAATGCCGCTTCTTCTAATAGCGTCTTTAACATGGTCTGTGATATTATAAAACCCTTCTTTTGCGGTATTTAATGTGTACTGAAACATAATAAACATCCTCCTTTTAGCAAATCTAAATTATAAAAATATTTTATTTAATAAAAATTATACCATAAAATACATATATTTACATAATAAGACAAAGTTTTTTTGTTAAAAAATTAATTATAGAAAATCGTATTGACAAAAGCACTTTAAAGTGATAAATTATATTCAACGTAATGACAAAAGCACTTTAAAGTGCTAAATTAAAAATCAAAGCGAACTAAGAAGAGATTTAAAAAAATATTGCGGTTACAATAATGCAGAGAGGCATCGGCAGGTGAAAGATGCCAGAACACAATATTTTATATTCGGTCTTGGAGTTCCCGAAAGAAATTTCGGCGTTTGGGAGCGATAAATCCTATAGAGATGTGTTTTTATAAAAAACACAAAGTAAGGTGGTACCACGGCTTATTTACCCGTCCTTTTTGTAAGGACGGTTTTTTATTTTCTAAAATCATAGAAAGAAGGAATATAAAAAATGCAGCAGATAGACATGAAATACGGCGATGAACATATAAATATTTCACTTGAGGGTGCAAAAGAAGTTAGATACCTTACAGAAAACCCTATGAAAGAAATTACTGATACAGCGGCAGAGTTTAAAAAAGCTGTAGAAGATGGTGTAATTGACAGCAAGCCTTTAAAGGATTTAATTTCAGCTGATGACGAAGTCACAATTATAATAAGCGATATGACTCGTTTCTGGATGAGACAGGACGTAATTTGTGAGCTTCTTGTTAAATACCTTAATGAAGTAAACAAAGTTCCTTTTGAAAACATGGTTGTTGTTGTAGCCCTTGGAACACACAGAGGCAGCACAAACGAAGAACTTGAAAAGCTTGCATCATCATTTGTTTATTCAAAAGTTAAGGTGCTTGACCACGACTGTGATGCTGATGATTTAGTATATTTAGGCACAACATCATTTGGAACAGAGGTAAGAGTAAATAAATATTGTTCAGGCAGAAAAGTAATCTGCATAGGCGGAACAGTTCATCATATTATGGCTGGCTATGGTGGCGGCAGAAAGAGCATACTTCCTGGTGTAAGCTCAAGACTTACTATTAAGCAGAACCACGAAAGAGCTCTTGACCCTGAAAAAGCCATGACAGACATAAAGGTAGGAAGCGGTAAACTTGCCCTTAACCCTATACATGAAGACATGGACGAAGCAGCAGCAATGGTTAATCCTGTATTTGGTATAAACATTGTTGTTAACACAGCTTCAAAGCTCAGCGGTCTTTTCTGCGGTAACTTTGAAAAGGCTTGGAAAGAAAGCTGCATTTATCAGCAGAAATGCTATGGTCTTCCAATAGAAGAAGAGGCAGACGTAGTTATTGCAAGCTGTGGCGGTTTCCCTAAGGACATAAACCTTTATCAGTCAACAAAATCACTTTTTAATGCCACAAGAGCCGTTAAAAAAGGCGGTACACTTATACTTCTTGCTGAATGCAGAGAAGGCGGCGGAGCAAAGGATTTCTTCGACTGGAGCAAGCCTCTTAAAGAAGGCAGACTTGACGAAGCTCTTAGAAAAGACTTTACAATAGGCGGTTATATTTTTTATGCAGCTTGTGAAAGCATAAGAAAAGCTAATGTGCTTCTTCTTAGCAAAATTGACCCGGAAGAGGTTAAGGCTATGGAAATAAAAGCATTTGATAAGATTGAAAATTTACTTAAAAACGTAGATTTTAAAGATAAAAGGGTATACGTAATGCCTTATGGCGGCAGCGTAATGCCTCAGATGAAAGAAGATTACGAGAAGTTTTGTAACATCTGATTAAATAAAAATATATTTTAAGGGGGATTTTAATATGAATATTCCATTACTTATTGTTTTGCTTTACATCATTCTTCTTTTTGGTATCAGTTTTTATGTATCAAGAAAGCAGAAAAAAGACGGAGAAGCGTTCCTTCTTTATAAAGGCAAAAACAGTGCTTTTGTAGTTGCTTCCAGTATAGCTGGTCTTGCTATTGGTGGTGCTTCAACAATTGGTATAGCTGAAAACGCATTTAGCGTAGGTCTTTCAGCTGGCTGGTATGACACAGCATGGGCAATAGGTGCAGTTATAACAGCATTCCTTGGTGTTAAGGCATTAAGAAGAAGCGGTTACAGCACAATAAGCAAACTTGTAGACGATATTTATGGCAAAAAAACAAGCTTTATAATGGTTATTGCAATGGTTATTATACAGTGCGGTATTATAGCTCTTCAGTATAAAGCAGGCGGCTCAATACTTGCAAGCCTTCTTCCAGATGTATTTACAGTAGAATCAGGTACTTTCTTCTCATTTATTATATTCATGCTTGTTGCCATGATTGGCGGTATGGGAAGTGTATCACTTACAAATGTACTTAACCTTGTTCTTATATATGTAGGCGTTATACTTGCTTCAGTGCTTGTACTTAATGGACATGGCGGCTGGGAAGCAATTGATGCTCTTACAGCAGCACAGCCTGACGTTCCATACATGAGCCTTACAGCAGGCATGGGCTGGATTGGTATTTTAAGCTGGATAGTTGTTATGATTGGTAACACAAACTCTATTCAGGGTGTTGTTCAGATTGGTCTTACAGCAAAAGACGATAAAGCAGCTACAACTGGTTATATTGTAGGCGCTCTTCTTATGATTCCTGTTGGCTTTATATGTGCTCTTCTTGGTGTAGCATCAAAGGCACTTCTTCCTGACTCAACAGGTGCTGTTGCTCTTCCTATGATTCTTATGTCACTTCCTCCAGTTCTTGGCGGTCTTACATTAAGCGGTCTTTGGGCAGCAGACATGGGTACAGCTTGTTCTATGATTATTGGTCTTTCAACAACTGTAAGCTCTGACATTATATTCAGAAGTTCAAGAAATAAACTTGATGCTAAAAAGTATATACTTGCAAACAAAGTTATAGTTATAGTATGCAGCTTTATAACATACCTTGTAGCTACTCAGATGGGTGCTATACTTGATGCTATGCAGAAAGCTCTTTCACTTGCTATTGGTACATCATTTATAGTAATAGGCGGTCTTTTTGCTCCATACTTCACAAGCAAAAAAGCTGGATTCTTTACAATACTTGTTTCAATTGTTTCAATAATTCTCTGGAGCTTTGTTCCATCACTTGCAGGTGTATTCCAGAACGTAGGTTTCTTTATGCTCTTTACATGTGCAGTAACATTTATAGGCATAAGCTTTGTTGACAAAGAAAAAATTAAATCAAGAGAAAAAGAGGCTGAAACAGTTCTTCAGTCATAATGAAAAATTAAACTCCAAAGGCAGTATTTGCCTTTGGAGTTTTTTGTTCTGTAAAAAATATTTTATGAAATATGTTGCTTTATTTGTTTTTGCTTAAACAAATTTTATAGTATTTTTTAAAAATTTAATTTTATTTATATAAATAGACTAAATTAAAATTGTATTTTTATAAAATATTAAATAAGCCCTTTGTTGAAGATAAATATTAGTTTTGCTATAATTTATAAAGGATATTTTGAGTTTAACAAAATTTTTAAAGGGGTAAGGTGATGTTTAAATGAAATTTATCGATTTTCCTGAAATAAACTTTACAGTGCAGGGTATAGAAGAAGTACCTATGCCAAAAATGGTAAGAGTAAAACAGATTTTCGAAGATGACAAGATTGAAGATATAAAGGCTCATCTTGAAAAACAGCTTGACGACCTTGAAATTGACAAAGAAGCTTTAAAAGACAAGAGAATTGCCATAACAGTAGGCAGCCGTGGTATTCCACACAATGCTCTTATGGTTAAAACAATGTGTGACAAGCTTAAACAGTGGGGTGCTAAGCCTTTTATTATTCCTGCAATGGGTAGCCACGGTGGCGGAACTGTAGAAGGTAACCTTGAGGTTATAAACGGCTACGGCATTACAGAAGAGGCTATGGGTGTGCCTATTCTTGCAAGTATGGAAGTAGTACAGATTGGTGTTATGGACGATGCTGCTCACACACCTATTTACTGCGATAAATATGCTGCTGAGGCAGACGGTATTGTTCTTTACAACAAAGTTAAGCCACATACAGACTTTAAAGGCGAGCATGAAAGCGGCATACTTAAAATGATTGCTATTGGTATTGCAAAGCATGTTGGCTGCTCATGGTTCCACAAACAGGGCTTTGACACATTTGCAGAACGTATTCCAATTGTGGCAAAAGAATTCCTTAACAAAATGCCAGTTGTTTTCGGTGTTGGTGTAGTTCAGAATGCTTATGACGAAATTTCAGAAGTTATGGCATTCCCTAAAGATAAAATCGTTGAAGGCGACCACATGATGCTTGAAATAGCAAGAAGACGTCTTCCTAAATTTAAATTTGACAATATCGACGTTCTTATTATCGACAAAATTGGTAAGAACATATCAGGCGAAGGTGCTGACCCTAACGTAACAGGCAGAGGCTTTATGCCATACTTTAAAGACGATTTCCATACAAAACGTCTTTTCATAAGAGGTCTTACAGAGCAGAGCCATCATAATGCATGTGGTCTTGGTCTTGCAGACATTACAACAAGAAGATGTCTTAACGGCGTTGACTGGGAAAGCACATGGATTAACCTTTCAACAAACACAATGATTGACGGCGGTAAAATTCCTATGTATCAGAATAGTGACTTTGAAGCTCTCAGACTTGCTATTCGTACTTGTACAAAGATTGATTACAGCAAGGCAAGAGTTGCTCGTATTAAAGATACACTTTCTCTTACAGAGTTTGAAATTTCTGAAAGCCTTATTGACGATATTAAAGACAGAGATGACGTTGAGATTATTTCAGAGCCATACGAAATCAAATTCGACAAAGACGGATACATGGACGATTTTGAATAATATAAAATTTTCGTCAAAGGCTCATTTACATTCAAGCCTTTGACGAGCAGACAGAAGTATAAAGCACATGGTCAGCACTTTTCTTCGAAAAGTCAGCTTCGCTGACCCGCACATCTTTGCGGGTGCCAAGTTCCATCGGCAAAAAAGCCTTGAAACTCTTGGTCGGCATTTTCCTTCGGAAAACGGCTTTGCCGCCCTAACTCGTCGGGTGCTTTGGTTTTCCTCGTCGGAAGTGAATTCCGTCGGAATTTTGCTTACGCAAAACAGCTATGCTGCCCTTGTTCGTCGGGTTCTTTTCAGCATTTTGCTTACGCAAAACCAGCTTCACTGTCAGCACTTCTTTGCTGTGCTTTACTGCGGATTAAATTTGGGAAACTTAGTACCGCCAAGATGGGCGGACAGCCACTTGTGGCTGGAGTTTGCTTTGGCAAACTTACTGACTAATTGTTTCCCAAACCTTTCCGCTATATATTTAAAAATACATGAAAATATAATTTATACTCTCTTTTTAGAGAGTTTTTTTAGTTTATAGTAATTATTTTTTTATCTGATGATATAATACCCTCATCTTTCATATTCTTTAACTCACGCATCATAGCACTTCTGTCGCTGCAAATATAGTCTGCAAGGGCATTAAGAGAAAATGGTAGTGTAAATGTGCGGCTACCCTTTGCAGAGGCACAAATATTAAAGTAGCACATAAGCTTTTCTCGTATTGTGCGGTGGCTTAAAACTTCTACTCGTCTGCTCATTGATAAAAGCTCGGCAGACATTATGTAAAAAAGGTTTTTAAGTAGCAGCGAATGATGGCTGCAGCCATTACAGCAAGGTGTTGTTATATTGCTGCAAGGCAGGAAAAGCACATCTGAGTCTTTGTCACACTGTATAAATATGCTGTCAGTTGTTATGCCTGAAAATGCTATTGTATCACCAAATATTGAGCCGCTTTTTAAATGCTCAAGTATTGTACGGTTTCCGTTTACATCTATTCTTACCATATAGGCAGAGCCTCTTTCTATAAAGCCTATTTCTCGGCTGCCTTTTGAAAAATCATATATTGTTTCACCTGATGAAAAGTGCATCATTTTGGCATTAAAGCATGAAGTCATGGAAGTTATTTCTTCTTTTGAAATACCACTGAAAAGTGCTGATTCTGTAATTTCCATAAAAAATGCCTCCTTTTTTAAAAAATTCCCTACTATAGATAGTTTATATACTAAAAAGAAAAATTACAATAATTGTTTTTTTATAATTCAAATGTCCGTCACTTTGCCGACACATTATTAAACCAAAATATTATATATATAGGGGGTTATGGGTTTAAGAAACATTTGAAAAGAGGTAGTTTTAATGAATATAATTTTTTCATCAGTAATAGGCAGTGAGTTTACACTTATGTCAACAGCCGTTATATTTTTTACATCACTTTTAACAGGGTTTATATTAAGCGAAGTTTATATGTATACAAATAAAGAAAGTGGCTACAACAGTCATATATCAGAGGCAATAATTATGTTTCCTTTTGTTATAGGCACTGTGCTTATGGTTTCTTCTGTAAATTATACAGGAGCAGTTGTATTGGCATTTGCCATTGGAGTATGCATATTTAAAATGAATGGAATTACTCAAAAGGATATTATATATATTTTTTCATCTTTAGCATCAGGCATTATATGCGGTATGGGCTATGTTGCCTGTGCAGCTTATTATATAGTTATATTCTGCATCTGCATGATAGTTATTGAAAAGCTTAAAATTTGCAGTGTCAAAAAAGAGGTTTCAGTTTTAACAATATCTGTGCCTGAAATGGAGGATTACAGTGATGCCTTTGATGATATATTTAAAAAATATCTGTCATACTGCAAAGTTATAAGTGTTAAAAATAGCTGCCAATATGCCCAGTATAATGTGGAATATTTAATACAGGTTAAAAAAGGTGCTTGTGAAAAAAGTTTTATAGACGCCATAAAGGCAAGAAACGGCAATCTTGAAGTTATACTTTTAAAAGATGTGGAATGTAAAAGTGCAGCATGAAATAAAATTTATTAAAGTACAAATTAAAAAACATTACTGTTAGTGAAATATTGTTGACTTTACCATGAAAAAGTGCTATGAATAAATTGTAGAACAATTTGTCCAACAAATTAAGAGGGGAGCTGATATATTTGGAAAGAAACGAACTTGTTAAAAAGATTAATGATGCCGTTGAAGAGCTTGAAGGTGAGCTGGTTGATTTTGCCTGTGAGATATTTTCAATACCTACACAAAATCCTCCTGGATACAATTACAGAAAATGTGCCAAGGCAATAGGCAACATGATGGAAAAAATAGGCATGGAAGTTGAATATGTTGAAGTGCCTGAAGAAAGACTTAACGAGCTTGCACCTATGGGAGAAGGTCTTCCAAGAGTAAGCGTTGTTGGCTATATGGGTGACAAATTAAGCCGTCCTAACATTCATTTTACAGGTCATTATGATGTAGTGCCAGAAGGCGAAGGATGGACATATCCTCCTTATGGCTGTGAAATAAAAGACGGCAACATATATGCCAGAGGTTCAGGCGACCAGAAAAGCGGCATAGTTTCTCAGATTATAGCAGCTTATGCCCTTAAAAAAGCAGGCATAAAGCTTAAAGGTACATATATTTCTTCTGCTACACCAGACGAAGAGTCAGGCGGTCAGGCAGGAGTTGGATACATGGTTGAAAAGGGCTACTTTACAAAAGAAAGCACAGACTACTGTGTAATTACAGAGTGCCTTGATGTTGATAAGCTTTGTATAGGTCATAGAGGCACACTTTGGTTTGAAATTTCAATAACAGGCAAGCAAAGCCATGGCTGTCAGCCAAGCGAAGGTGTAAATGCTTTGGAATTTGCTCATAAGCTTTTAAATGTAATTGATGAGGACATAGAACCTCTTATTTCCGAAATTACACCACTTCCTGTTAACCCACCAGCATGTAGAAAAACAACTTTAACACCTACAATGATTTCAGCAGGTGAAAAGGTAAATACTGTTCCTGGCAGCTGCAAAATTAGCTTTGACTGGAGATTAAACCCAGAATTTAAAATAAGCTGGGCAAAAGAACAGATTGAGGCAGCTTGTGAAAAAGTTAAAAAAATGATGCCTGGTAGTGACTACTCAATTAAATATATGGGCGAAGACAATCCAACACTTGTTTCAAAGGATATGGATATTGTTGATACATTCCTTGCAAATGGCAAAGAATACTTAGGCAAAGACATGGAATTTACAGTTAGCCCAGGTATGGATGACCAAAAGTATGTTGTCCAGAAAGGCAAACTTGAAAAATGTATTGTATATGGTCCTGGCAGACTTACACTTGCCCATAAGGCAGACGAATATGCAAACATAGAAGAAATGAAAACAGCAGCCAAAATAATGGCTCTTTCAGCAGCAGAGCTTTTAGGCGTTGAAGAGTAAAATATAAATAATAAGACATATAAAGAGAGATTTCCCTTTGGGAATATCTCTCTTTTTTTGTATTTTAAATTAAAACAGGAGCTTTTTTGGTAAAAAACTGTCTTTATATATGAATTTTATTTTTTGTGGAAAAAAGTAAATAGTGCAAGATTAAAATTTTTTAATAAAAGTGATATGACTGTTGCACAGTTTAAGTGAACAAAAAATAAAATAAATGTAAAATTTATATAAAATAAAAGTGACGGTTATGTGAAAATTTGGCATACGAAATTTCAGGAATATATTTGACTATAATTGCCATTGAGGCTTATGTTTATAAATTCTATAATTTAATAAACACAGTGTTGATTAAAAAAGGAGGGCAGTTTAAGCGGGGTATTCTCAAAGCAATTTTAGTGAAAATGTTTAAATACGAACGGAGGGGTTTTATGGGAAAATTAAAAAAGATAGCGGCAGCTTTAATGGCTTGTGTCATGACTGTTGCTTCAGCAAGTGCAGTATTTGCGGAGGAAAAGACTCCGTTTCCTAAATTTAATATTAAACCTACATATTCAGATGTAGTTGTAGATACTGTTGAAATGCCTATTAAAGGCGGCAGCAGAGACCTTTGCATGAATATTTACAGTCCTAAGGGTGCAAAAAATCCTACACCTGTTGTAATTTATGTTCATGGCGGCAAATGGAGCTCAGGTGACTATACATGTGCTTCATTAATGGACGGCAACAAAGAAAATGGTACATTCCTTGCTTGCATGAGCTGCCTTGATGTTGGCTGCACAGTTGTTACAGCTGACTACAGATTAAGCCAGGAAGCAATGTTTCCTGCTATGGTTTGGGACTTAAAAGGACAGATCAGATTTTTAAGAGCCAATGCTGAAAAATTCAATATTGACCCTGACAGAATTATTGTTTGGGGCGAATCAGCAGGCGGTCACCTTGTAAATCTCCTTGGTGTAACAGACGGCATAGAAGAACTTGAAGGCACAGTAGGCGGCAACCTTGAATATTCATCAAAGCCAACAGCAGTTGTTGACTATTTTGGTATGACAGACATTTTACAGCTTGCTCCAGATCAGTATGTAAGACCTTATGTAATGGACCCTGTATCTATTTATGATACAAACGATGCTAAAACAGCTACAAGAGGTCAGGTTTTAGGCTTTGGCGGTGTTGTTGAAGGCGAAGGTCTTGCAGTATTAAGAGGCGAGCTTGGAAATCCATCTAACCCATACAATAATCCTGAATCAGAATATCAGGAAGCCCTTTACAGAGCATATCTTGCATGCCCACTTAACTTTATAAGCAAAGATGACTGCCCATTTTTCATTTGTCAGGGCGGTATGGACTTTAGAGTAGCTATGGTTCAAAGTGAAAGACTTTTTGAAGCTCTTACAAAAGAAGACATTGAAGCATATATGTTTACAAGTACACTTCAAAGCCACGGTAATCAGGGTAAATTTGCCGACGATGCTGCTGTAAGATTTGTATGCAATCAGTTTGGACTTAAAGAGCCTAACTTATATTAAATAAAAGGGGGCAT
Source organism: uncultured Lachnospiraceae bacterium (assembly GCA_944380405.1). Lineage (GTDB taxonomy): Bacteria > Bacillota > Clostridia > Lachnospirales > Anaerotignaceae > HGM11808. The sequence goes on along the minus strand of CALWHO010000147.1, from coordinate 481 downwards.
TCATAATGAAAAAATTAACTGCGTTTTTAATGAGTTTAGTGCTTGTTTTGGGTATGTCTGTTTCAGCATTTGCTGAATATAAACCTTTAAAAGAATCAAGCTTTAATAAAAAACCAGCTTTTGAAGATGTTGTGGTAGATACAGTATCTACAAACCTTCTTAAAAAAGGCTCTACAAGAGAATTAAGAATGAACATTTATAAACCGGAGGGTGAAACAGCTCCTACTCCTGTTGTTATTTATATCCATGGTGGTGCTTGGAACTCTGGCGACTATACATGTAAAGACCTTATGGCAAAAGACACAGGCACAAATGACCCATTTTTTGCCTGCATGAGATGCCTTGATTTAGGCTGCACAGTTGTTACAGCAGACTACAGATTAAGCCAGGAAGAATTATTCCCTGCCATGGTTTGGGACTTAAAGGGACAGATTAGATTTTTAAGAGCCAATGCTGAAAAATTCAATATTGACCCTGACAG
>CALWHO010000146.1 GCA_944380405.1 uncultured Lachnospiraceae bacterium | reverse complement strand
ACCTGTATAAATCGCTCTATGCCTGTCATACCCTTTTGGAACTGCTCTGTAAATTCTATAATTCTTCTTACAGACTCCAAGAGAGTTGTTACATAAAGTAAAAATGCCACAAGGTCACCGGCTGTTATTTTGCCATTAAGCATAAATAACGCACCTACAACAACAGCTACAATATACATTACACCGTCAAAAAATCTTACTCCACACTGGAACCCTGCCATAGCACGGTACATCTCGCCTTTTATGTCAAGGAACTTGTTGTTACCTACTGCGAAGTTTTTAACCTCTATATCTTCGTTGGCAAATGACTTTATAACCCTTATACCAAGAAGGCTATCTTCTACCTGTGAGTTTATTTCGCCTAAATGATGTCTTGATTTTGCAAATGCAATACGCATTTTATTTCTGAAATACATACCTGAAAAATACATTAAAGGAAGCACTAAATAAACAATAATTGTTAAAGGCAGATTAAAAGATGCCAGTATAACAAAAGATATTATTATTTTTAAGGCAGCTATGAAATATTCTTCCGGGCAGTGATGCGCAAACTCTGTTATATCAAAAAGGTCTGTTGTAATACGGCTCATAAGCTGACCAATTTTTGTGTTGTCATAGTATGAGTTTGAAAGCTTCTGAAGGTGGTTAAACATATCCCTTCTCATGTCTGTTTCTATATAAGCACCCATAATATGACCTGTTCTTGCCATATAGTAATAAGCTGCTGTATCCATAATTCTTAATATAATATATAAAAGCCCAAGCTTAAGTATTATTTCTACGCTTAATGCTGCCATGTTATTTATGCCTGTGTTAGTAATATATCTTACTATAAGAGGCAGCACAAGCTGGCACACAACAGTAAAAAAAACAAAAAAAAGGTCTATAACAAGTATATTTGTATATTTTTTAAAATATGGTGCAAACCTTTTCATCAGCTCCATTGATGAATAATTCTTATTTTCCATTTTTTACTCACCTCTGTTTTTAAAGTAGTTTCCAAAAAGAGTAAGTATACCTACTGATATGCCGTATATAAATTCTCTTAAAATAACAGGTGCACTGTCTTTAATTACATACCAAATTACAAAAGGTATACAAAAAAGAACCAAAAGTATTATATTATATACTGCCCTGTTAAATTTTTTTGCAAGGATTTTTGTAAAGCCTGTATTTTTGTCACCATAGTATATGACAAAAATACATATTACTAAAAAAATTATTCTTATTATTGACTCTTTCATATAAATATTCCTTTCGTTTAAAAAGACAGCAATTTTAAAAATAAAAATCACTGTCTGATTATATTGGCTTTACAGCCATATTTTTTATTTTACTTCTTTAATAAGCATATCGTACTTTTTAACAGATCTATTAAATTTAACCTTAAGTATTTCCATAGGGTGTGGAGCAGACATTACTTCTTCGCCATCTTCATTCCACATTTTTTCAACAACCATTTTGAAGCCTTCGCCTCTTGCAGGCATAACTTCTATTTCTTCCCCTACTTCAAATTTATTTCTCTGCATAACAACAGCACAGCCTGTTTCTTCGTTATAGTCCTCCTGAACCATACCAACAAAGTCATAATCTCTTATATAGCTGTTGTTTGTGTAAACCTGTTCGTTACCACTTGGCTTGCCATAATAAAAGGCAGTTGTAAAATCTCTGTGGCTTGCCTTACTTACTTCATTTAAGTAATATTCCTTTTTACTTTCGTAAAGGCTCTTATCTGTAAGATAGTCGTCTATTGCCTGTCTATATGCTCTTACAACAGTACCTACATAGAAAGGTGTCTTCATTCTGCCTTCTATTTTAAAGCTGTATACACCTGCTTCAATAAGGTCTGGAATATGTTCTATCATGCAAAGGTCTTTTGAGTTATAAATATATGTGCCTCTTTCGTTTTCAACAACTGGCATATATTCGCCTGGTCTTGTTTCTTCAACAAGGTGGTATTTCCATCTGCATGGATGAGCACACTCGCCTTTATTTGCATCTCTGCCGCTTAAATAGTTACTTAAAAGGAATCTGCCGCTATATGAAATACACATAGCACCATGAACAAATGCTTCAATATCCATGTCAGCAGGTATTTTTTCTCGTACAGTTGCAATTTCGCCTATTGAAAGCTCTCTTGCCACAACTACTCTCTTTGCACCAAGAGAATACCATGTTCTTGCACTCATGTAGTTTGTATTATTTGCCTGTGTTGAAACATGAATTTCCATGTTTGGCACAGCTTCTCTTGCAACAGAGAAAACACCAAGGTCTGAAATAATTATAGCGTCAGCACCTAATTTTTCGATTTTTTTGAAGTAATCTGCCATACCCTCAAAGTCATCGTTATGAGCATAAATATTTGCAGTTACATAAACCTTTGCACCATGGCTATGAGCAAAGTCAATGCCTTCTTTCATCTGTTCTTCTGTAAAGTTTTTAGCCTTAGCTCTAAGACCATATTCTTCACCGCCGATATATACGGCATCAGCTCCATAAAGTACAGCAATTTTAAGCTTTTCTAAATCCCCAGCAGGAGCAAGAAGCTCCACTTTATTTTTATCAATCATCACTAAATTCTCCTTCTTTTGGTACATATTCCTTTGTTTTGCAGCACATAACAACTCCGTCACCCATAGGTATTATACAGGATTCAAGGCAGTCAAGATGTGATATATCCCAAAGGAAGTTTCTCATTCTTTTGTGTATTGTCCTTTGTCTTCTTGGCACAGTAAAGCGACTTCTGGCAATATCACCGCCCTGCAAAACATCGTCTGCAATAAGTATGCCGCCTATAGGCAAAAGCCTTAATATATGCGGAAGAAACTGTATATACTGTCCCTTTGCAGCATCAAGAAAAACTACATCATAAGGACCTTCTAATTTAGGCAGTACATTAGCTGCATCATCTTCAATAATTTTTATAGTATCTTCAAGGCCCATTCTTTTTATGTTTACTCTTGCATCTTTAAGCATAAGCTCATAACGGTCTATTGTTGTAACATGACCGCCTTCTTGAAGATAGCCTGATATAAGGCTTGCAGAAAAGCCAACGGCTGTACCTATTTCAAGAACTTCTTTAGGCATTTTAATAGACAGTATTGTGCTTAAAAACCTTGCCACCTCATGAGGCACAATAGGCACCTGTTTTTCAATAGCCTCTTCCTGTATTTCGCCTAAAACACCATCATATTTAGGCTGTATTATTCTAAGATAACTACTTAAATTATCATCTGTAACATATCTCATTTAAAAATCACCCATTTAGTTATTAAAGCTCTGCTGATAAGCCTCCTTAGCTTTAAGGAAGTCATCATAGTTTTCAGTAAACACATGCTCTCCGCTGCCTCTTTCTTTAACAACATAATAAATGTAGTTATTGTCTTCTGGATTTACAGCAGCATCAAGGCTTGGCTCTCCTGGGCAGCAAATAGGCCCATATGGAAGACCTTTATACTTGTATGTGTTATATGGAGAATCAACTTCAAGATCTTCATAAGTAACTACTTCGTTTCTTGTTGAAAGAGCATACTGCACAGTTGAGTCTATCTGTAAAAGCATGTCTGCCTCAAGTCTGTTATAAATAACGCCTGCTGCAGTCTTTCTTTCGCTTTCAACCTGTATTTCAGACTCTATTAATGAAGCAACTGTTACAAGCTGGTCAACTGTCAAATCTCCACTATACCCAGAAAGTATATTATCATAGGCAATCTCAAATCTGTCAAGCATTTTTACTATTAAATCGTGAACAGTTTCGCCTTCTTTAATTTCGTATGTTGCTGGGAAAAGATATCCTTCAAGGCGATACTCCCTATCTGGAATGTCTTTTAAAAATTCATAGTCAAATGTACCTGTATTCATTTCTGTTATAAATTCTTCTGCTGTAAAGAATCCTTTTTCTTCTAAAAGCTCTGCAATCTGCTTTGCTGTATAGCCTTCAGGTATTGTAATTTTTGAAGCATCTGAATAAACGATACCTGTCTGAAGCATTTTCATTATTTCTTCGTTGGCAGTACCTTTTTCTATTGAATAGTTACCTTGTCTATATGTGCCGTCATAGCCCTCTGCCTTGCTTTCAAGTCTAAAAGCAAGTGTACTGTTTATAAGACCGCTTTCTTTAAGTATCTCGGCTATATCCTTTGTTGAAGCACCTTCAGGCACTGTAAACTCAACCATCTCACCTGTAAGTGTACGTGTTCCTTCTTCAAAAAAATAATCCTTTGCAAAGTTATAACTAAATATTGCTGCCTTAAAAACAACAAAACATACTGCAATTACAACTACTATTTCAACTGCTATATGCATAAAACTTTTACTTTTTTTTCGTCTGCGTCTTCTTTCTGCCACAATATCACCTTTTCCTTCATAAAAACAAAAAATATTATATTTTCCGATTTTTTTATTATACTTTCTTTTTGTTTTTTTAACAACCGCATTTAATTCTTTGTAATTAAATATTAAGAGATATTTTATTAAACTTTACAACAAAAATTTAAGTATATATAATTATAAAGATGTTAAATTCATAATTCATGTCAACGGGAGGCGTCATAAAAAATGAGTACAAAAAGTGCTACAAGAGATTTGGGCAGTGGAAAGGTAAGCTCCCTACTTTTTTCTCTGGCTGTACCTGCAATTACAGCCCAAATTATAAATGTACTTTATAATATAGTAGATAGAATATATATTGCACACATACCTGTTATAGGTACAGATGCCCTTACAGGTGTTGGAGTTACATTCCCAATAATTACTCTTATATCGGCATTTAGCTATTTAGTTGGCTCTGGAGGTGCTCCTCAGGCAGCAATTTATATGGGCAAAGGTAAAAATAGTCATGCAGAAAAAATACTTGGCAGCTGTTTTTCATCACTTATAATAATTTCAATACTCCTTACAGCATTTATACTTATATTCCAAAAACCAATGCTTATGCTTTTTGGCGGCAGTGAGAACACAATAGGCTATGCCGTAGACTATCTTACTATTTACTCCATAGGCACAATATTTATACAGCTGGTACTGGGGCTTAACACATTTATAAGCGCTCAGGGCTTTGCGTCTATAGCCATGAAAACAACTGTAATAGGCGCCATACTTAACATTATACTTGACCCAATACTTATATTTGGTCTTAACATGGGCGTAAGAGGCGCCGCAATAGCAACTGTTTTTTCACAGGCAGTAAGCTGCGTATGGGTACTTAAATTTCTTACAGGCGAAAAGACAATACTTCGTCTTAGAAAACAAAATTTAAAGCCTGATATTAAAATAATACTTGGTGTATTTTCACTTGGTGTTTCACCATTTATAATGCAGGCAACAGAAAGTGTACTTTCAATTTGCTTTAATGCATCACTTCAAAACTACGGTCAGGACTTAGCCGTTGGTGCAATGGCAATACTTTCAAGTATTATGCAGTTTGCTCTTTTGCCTGTAATGGGCTTAACTCAAGGTGCTCAGCCTATTACAAGCTATAACTACGGTGCCGGCAACTCATCAAGAGTAAAGGAATGTTTTAAACTTACTTTAATATGCAGCTTCATATACACAGCACTTTTATGGTCTGTGGTATTTTTCAAGCCACATTTAATAGTATCATTTTTCTCAAACAACCAGCAGCTTGTTGATTTTGCATCATGGGCAATAAGAATATACATGGGTACAACAATATTTTTTGGTATACAGCTGGCATGTCAGCAGACATTTGTGGCATTAAACGAAGCAAAACTTTCACTCTTTTTAGCAATATTTAGAAAAATAATACTTCTTATACCTCTTATATTTATACTTCCGGCAGTTATACCAGAAAGCTTTGCACTTTTATTTGTGCCAGAAGAATTTGCAGTTCTTCTTTCTGACCCAGCAAAGGTATTTTCTGTATTTTTGGCAGAGCCTGTTTCTGACTTTATTGCAGTTGCAACAACAGCAACATTATTTGCTTTAAACTTTAACAAAATACTTGCCAGAAGCTCAAAACCTGAAAAAAATGCAAATTAAACGGTTTTTTGACAAATATATTTTTTGGTCCTATAATTAATATTAACATTTAATTGGGGGCTGAATTTATATGGCAGAAGCAAAAAAGACTGCATCAAAAACTACACAAAGGTCATCGACAAAAACAACAACAAAGCGAATTTCTGTTACAGTTGACAAGGATTTTTATATGGACCTTGAAGCATATACACATGAAAACTTTACAACCATAGAGGACTTCGTAAAAAAGGCAATTAAAGAAAAGCTGGACCGTGACAGAATAAGCACAATGATAGATTTTATGTCAAAACGATAAAAAAAGCCATCTGCATAAGCAGATGGCATATTTTTTTGTTTAATATTTAATTAGTAGTTTTCTTTTCTTACTTCAAAGAAAGCCTGTGGGTGTTTACATACTGGGCAAACATCAGGTGCTTTAGTTCCTATTACAAGATGACCGCAGTTACGGCATTCCCACATAATTACACCGCTCTTTTCAAAAACAGCCTTTGTTTCAACATTTTTCAAAAGTGCTCTATAACGCTCTTCATGAGCCTTTTCAATAGCAGCTACGCCTCTAAACTGTTCTGCAAGTTCATGGAAGCCTTCTTCATCAGCATCTTTTGCCATCTGGTCATACATATCTGTCC
>CALWHO010000145.1 GCA_944380405.1 uncultured Lachnospiraceae bacterium | reverse complement strand
AACTCAGGTGTATATTTTTTCTTTGGTATTCCTTTTGGCATAAAAAATCACCCCACTTGTTATTTAGTATATCATACTGTCTAACAAATGGGGTGCAGTTCAAAAAAACCCTGCTTTTTTAAGCAGGGTCTTTCGTTATTAATCTTTTTCGCTGTCTTTTTCGCTATTTCTAACAACAGGTATAAACTTTGGAGCAATTGAGCCTTTGCCTCTTTCCTTAAGGTATATAAAACCTATAAATGAAAATACAACAGCACCTATAAAATTAACTATCATATCCTTCATTGTGTCTATAAGACCAATATCAAGATATCCGCCAACACCAAGGTCTTTTCCATTTATAAGCACACTTTCAACAGGAATATGTATAGGTATGTTTTTCATTTCAGGATTTAATGTAACAGAATAAATATCATGTATTATCCAGTCCTTCTGCATGTCTGTATGGAAGAACCAGTCCATTGAAAACTCAAAAAATTCCCATATAACAGCTGTTGTCATCGAAAAACAAAACGCTACAAGTGTAACTGATAAAGGTGACATCTGTATTGAAAACTTTTCACTTCGGTTAAAAAAGTCAATAAGACAAAAACCTATAGCAGCCATTAAAAAGCCGTTTGTTGTATGCAGTATAGTGTCCCAAATAGGTATTCTCATATAAAAGGCACCTATTTCGCCAAGTATTTCTGCTGAAAATATAAATATAAGTATTACAGCCTGAAGTGCATTTGGTATATCCACATCAAGCCTTCTATCTACAATTACAGGTATTGTAAAAAGTATAAGAGTTAATATTCCTAAAAATATGTTCCCATAATTTCCAAGGAAAAACTGACGCACCATGGTTAATATTACAAGAAAAGATAAAAAACCTTTTAATGTAAGTTTGCCTTTTGTAGTAAACTTTCTTATCATATATCCATTCTCCTATCCTAAGCATTAATCAAGAATTTTACGAATTTCTTTTAATGCTTCACTAAATTTTTCAGATTGTGCCTTTGGATTACGTCTTAAAAGAGAAGCAATTTTGTTGTATTCCTTATCTCTTCTGCTGCCCATTTTCTCAAGCTCTGCAAGTATTCCTTTTTTGATATAGTCTAAATCCAAGTTTTCAAAATGCTTTTCTTTTGAAATAGCTTCAATTCTTTCCAAAATTTCATCAAGCTGTTTTTTCCTTACGCTTCTTAAGGCGTTAAGATTATCAAGCATTCTTTCTCTACGAGATATTTTTTCCTGTTCTTTTCTAAGTCTATAGTTCTTATATTCATCAATTGTAAATGCAGATACAATCTCCAATCGCCTTTGCATAGTATGTATGTAATTTTTGCTTTCGCTGAGTTTTTCCAGCATTTCTCTTAAATCCATAGCCTCTTCCAGTGACCTTGAGATGTCAACAGCAGTTATAATTGTAATTGTAAGACCAAGAGCTTCTGTAATAAGAGTTCCAAGTCCCAAAACAGCGCCTTCAACAGGCACATGTATAACCTCTGTCATTAACACTGAAAATGCACCCCAGCAAAGTGAAGCCAAAAGGCATATATGACCATTTAAATTAAATTTATGACTGCTGTAATCCCAATACCTTACATGAAAAAGCTTTTCCATTGCCCAGCCAGTAAAGTATTCCATTATAGTTGCACCAATCATGCCATATAGGAATACAAGAAAAACATTGTCGCTTACAGCCATTGTACTTACAAGAACCGCTGTTGCTCCTGCCCCATATATAGGCAGTATTGGGCCATGAAGAAATCCCCTGTTTACCCATTTCTTTTCTTTGGCAGACACAAGACAGCATTCCCATACCCAACCAAAAAAACTATAAATATAAAAAAATAATAACCATTGCCAAAAATTATATGTCATATTAACCATCCTAAATATTAACTCTATATATAACTACGTGTGATTTGCCGTAAATTATTTATAATAAATAATTTATGTTTCTTTATAAATTATTTCTTTATAAAAATCTGCTGCTTTTTGTATTTCTTTTTCACTTGGGTGACCTTTTGCTAAACCTCCTATTAACTTAAATGGGCCAAATGTATCAAACCCTAATGCTGAGTATATGCCTAATATTTTTCCTGATTTTTCCAAAACAGTTTTTTCAATTTCTTTTATATACCTTTTGCTTTTCATTCCACAAGTATAAATTAAAAACACATTTTTGTTTTCTGTAATATTGTTTTTGGCAAATTCAATAATTCTTTCATTAAATTTAGAGTAATATATTCCCGATGCTAACCCAACAATATCATATTTTGAAATATCAATATTATCATTTTGGCATACATCAAATAAATCCACATCAAATTTATATTTAATTCCATCTAATAGCTTTTTTGTGTTTCCATGATGCCTTGAATAATAAATTATGGCTACATTCATTTTAATCACCTGCCTAATTTAAATTATATCATATTTTCTATTAAAAAAACGGATTATATTAAATATATAATCCGTTACAAATTTTTAAGCTCTTTTAGGGAATATAAAACTTAAAATAGCTCCAATTATAAATCCAATTATTGCAGGTACAATCCAAGGAAGACCCATTGAGTATAAAGGCATATAATTTACAAAGAAATTTGTGCCTATTCCAAGCTGAACCATAACACTTACTATGCCTGTAAAAAGCACACACCAAAAGTATGATAAATGAAGTCTTTCTATTTTTTCATGGAAAATACCCATTATAATAAGCACTATTGCCACAGGGTAAATCATTCCAAGTATTGGAACAGATATTTTTAATATCATATCAAGACCGGCAATTGAAATTAAAAAGCTTATTACAGCAAATATAAATACCCATTGTTTAACACTTATTTTTGAATAAAGTGTATTAAAGTATGTTCCACAGCAGCTTAAAAGACCTATACATGTGTTAAGACATGCTATAAAGAATACTGCACCAAGTATAACAGTACCTGCTGTACCAAACTGATACATTGAAATCCAAGTTAAAATCTGTGTTCCGTCTGCTGCCTCAGTGTAACTGCCGCCAGCCATAGCACCAATATGTGCTAAAGAAGCATATACCAAAAGAAGTACAGCACCTGCTATAAATCCAACTTTAATAGTTGTTGAAACAACACTTTTTTCGTCAGTAACGCCTTTATTTTTAATATTAATGGCAATTACAATACCAAAGTTTAATGCTGCTATGGCATCCATTGTCTGATATCCGTCTATAAAGCCTCTTGCTATGGAGTTTTCCATATATATGTCATGTGCCTGACCATAATCACCAATAGGATTTACAATACATGCTGCAACAATTACAAATATAAGCAAAAGTAAAAGTGGACCTGTAATTCTGCCAAGAACAGATGAAATTTTTTCTGGATTAAGTGCAATAACAAAAGCAATAGTGAAAAAAACAAAAGCATATAAAACTCTTAATGTAAGTCCTGAACCAGCAAAAGGAGCAACTGCAACAGCAAATGATGTTGAAGCTGTTCTTGGTATGGCAAGACATGGGCCAATGGATAAATATATAAGTAATGTAAATATTGCTGAAAATTTTGGGCCTACCCTTTTAGAAAGCTCAGGAAGACCACCAGAAAGAGCAACAGCTAAAACACCAAGAACTGGAAGACCTATGGCACTTAATGCAAAGCCAAACATAGCAGGCCATGTGTTAGTTCCTGCCTGTGCTCCCAAAAAAGGCGGGAATATTAAGTTTCCCGCTCCAAAAAACATTGAAAAGAGTGTAACACCCACAAGTAGCAAGTTTTTTTTAGATAGTTTATTCAAATGTATCTCCTCCATAAGCATACTGTTTTTTCATTATATCATACCCCTAAATCCATAACAATAAATGTACTTTATGTTTTTTTTAAAATCCATTCGCCCCTTGTATGTTTTATTTAAAAAACAAAAAAATCTGTACTGAAAATTAATTCAATACAGATTTTTTAATTTTAATAATTCTGTGCTAATACATTTCCTTGACTATCATAAAATGTAATTTTTATTTTTTCACTGTCACTTACCACTTCAGCGTCTTTTGCCATTTTTTCAAAGAAATCATAAAAGCCATTTAATATCTCATCAGTTACAGTGTTCCAGCTTTCAGGAGCACTTCCATATTCTGTCAGCTTAATATTAATTTCTTTCCATGAACCATCTTCTGCTGGAGTAATTGAAGCAAATATATCACTATAATTAGAAATAATTGTGTAGTATAAAAATGAACTGAACATATCACTTATATACTTTGCTTCATTAGGGAATGTAAATTCCTCTGTAGATATTACAGCATTTAAATATCCATTTCCATTATCGAATATTTCTTCACCAATTATATTTTCGCCTTTTTGACCGTAAATCTTAACTGCAGCAGGAACTGTCTGGTTTTGCTCCATATCAAGGGTTACAGTAACAGGAATAGGTGTTGCAGCTAAAGAAGAACTCATTTTTATATCAGCTTTTGCTCTGCCGTTTTTTACTATTGCATACTGACCTAAATCATTTGTAGTATACGGGTGCTGAGCAGAAATATAAAGTATTGTACCATTTGGTGCATTTGTTTTAATTCTTACCTGTGTAATCTCATCTTCTTCACTGTATTCAGTGTTACTTACCGCCAAAAATTCGCCTGTTTCGCCTTTAAGTGATATATCCGGATATCCTTCATTGGCCTTATGAATAAAGTGAAGTCCTGCAGATGATACTACAAGTGCAATTGCTGAAACAATAAGTATTTTGCTGTCTTTTTTCATATATGTCCTCCCTGCCGAAAGCTTAAGACAAATAACTTATTGAAGTTTTTCACGCATTTCGTTTGCTATTTCGTCTTCAAGGTATTCGTCATAAGTTTCTTTTCTGTCAATAATACCGTTTGGAAGTATTTCAATAATTCTGTCTGCTATTGTATGAACAAACTGGTGGTCATGGCTGTCAAAAAGTATTGTACCCTTGTAGTCAATAAGACCTTCATTAAGAGCTGTAATACTTTCAAGGTCAAGGTGGTTAGTAGGCTCGTCAAGTATAAGTACGTTTGCACCTGAAATCATCATTTTACAAAGCATACATCTTACTCTTTCACCACCAGAAAGAACCTTTGCTTTTTTCATAGCTTCTTCACCAGAGAAAAGCATTCTGCCAAGCCAGCCTCTTATGTCCGCATCATACTTTTCACCGTCTTTTGCATAAGGACGAAGCCAGTCTACAAGTGTGTCTTCGCAGTCATCAAAATATCTTCCGTTATCCTTAGGGAAATATGCTCTTGAAGTTGTAACACCCCATTTATAGCTTCCTTCATCAGGCTCCATTTCGCCTGTTATAATTTTGAAAAGTGTTGTTCTTGCAATTTCGTCTGTACCTACAAAAGCAACCTTTTCGTTAGGGTTAATCATAAAGCTTACATTATTAAGAACTTTTCTGTCACCTATTGTTTTTGAAATGTTTTCAACAATAAGAAGGTCGTTACCAACTTCTCTATCCTGTTTGAAGTTTACAAAAGGATATCTTCTTGAAGAAGGCTTAATATTGTCAAGCTGAAGGTTATCAAGAAGTTTCTTACGGCTTGTAGCCTGCTTGCTTTTTGAAGCATTGGCACTAAATCGCTGTATGAATTCCTGAAGTTCTTTCATTTTCTGTTCTATACGTTTGTTCTGATCTTTAAGCTGTCTTTGAGTCAT
>CALWHO010000144.1 GCA_944380405.1 uncultured Lachnospiraceae bacterium | reverse complement strand
CCTTGTTCGTCGGGTGCTTTCCTGCGGATTCCAGTCGGGAAACTTAGTACCGCCAAGATAGGCGGACAGCCACTTGTGGCTGGAGTTTGCTTTAGCAAACTTACTGTCTAATCGTTTCCCAAGCCCTGCCGCGTTCTTGAAAAAAGTATAAAATCTAGCTTTTTGACAATCTGATAGGACGCAAATACGTTTGCGTCCTTTGTTTATGAGGTGGACAAAATGATTTATTTTTGTATTAAAAATCATGATTACATAAATTCCGTTCAAACAGGAATACAGATTTTTTATCCAAACACAAACTATATTAAGGTTGATGAAATATCAAATACAGGTATAACAATAGAAAGTATTGCCCATAAAGACTTTTGTGAGGCAATAATGTATATTGACGGCAGCAAAAAAGCAAGTGATAGTTATGAAGTAGACAAAACAAGCAACAAAGGCGTAAAAATGGCTGTTAAATCAGCAATATACATGCTTTTAAGCAAAGAAACAGGCTATTATCCTAAATGGGGCTCAATTACAGGCGTAAGACCTGCAAAAACAGCAGGTGAGCTTATGGAAAGTGGCTTTAGTGAAGAAGAAACAGTTAAATATTTTATGGACAAGTTTTTTGTGTCTGAAGAAAAGGCTCGACTTGCCGTAACTGTTTCAAAGGCAGAGGAAAAAATACTTTCACTTAACAAAGACGGTGATGTAAGTATTTATATTGGTATTCCTTTCTGTCCAACAAGATGCCTTTACTGCTCATTTACATCATATCCTTTAGACAGATACTCTAAAGTTGTGGATAGTTATTTGGACAAGCTTATTGAAGAAATTAAGTTTATATGCAGCTTAATAAAGGGCAGAAGAATAATGTCTGTATATATTGGCGGTGGTACGCCTACATCTCTTAATGAGGTTCAGCTTGAAAGGCTTTTAAAGGCTGTAAACGAGAACATAGACTTAAAAGAAGTTTTGGAGTTTACTGTAGAAGCTGGCAGACCTGACACAATAACTTTTGAAAAGCTCAAAGTTATGAAAAAGTATGGCGTTGAGCGAATAAGTATAAATCCTCAGACAATGAACCAGAAAACACTTGACCTTATAGGCAGACGTCACAGTGTTGAAGATATAAAAAATGTATACAAAATGGCAAGAGATGTGGGCTTTAAGGACATAAACATGGATGTTATACTGGCTCTAACAGAAGAAACTGCTGAAGATGTACGCTATACAATGGAAGAAATTAAAAAGCTTGCTCCAGACAGCATGACAGTTCATACTCTTGCAGTAAAAAGGGCGTCTCGTCTTAAAGAAGAATTTGAAAATTATGAGCTTACGCAGACAAAAGAAATAGAGAAGATGATTTCAATTTCTGCCAAGTATGCTGAAAAAATGGGTCTTAGACCATATTATATGTACAGGCAGAAAAACATGGCAGGTAACTTTGAAAATGTGGGCTACTGCAAAGAAGGCTGCGAAGGCATTTACAACATAGAGATTATGGAGGAAAAACAGACAATAATTGCAGCTGGTGCAGGCGGCACAACAAAGGTTTATAACAAAGACAAAAATCTTCTTGTAAGGGCATTTAATGTTAAAGGTATAGAGGAATATATGGGAAGATTTGACGAAATGCTGGAAAGAAAAAAAGAAGCCTTAAAAAATGAATAAAAAATATAAAACCCATAGACATTAAAAATATCTATGGGTTTTATTTATAATTATGGAAGGATTAATTTAGTTTTTAATATTATTTTGACTGGTCAAAAAGCCAGTTTCTGATTTCTACATCTGAATATGTAGGTACCCATGAGAAGTGAGCTGATGGATAGAATACTGTATTTTCATCAAATATGCTGTAGTTATAGTTAATGCCGTATTCATCAAGCTTTGCTTTTATTTTCTCGTATTCGGCATAATTTACTCCGCCTATTTCTGATTTATCATCTTTTGAGTGAGTTATGTATATTTTTTCGTCAAAGTTGTCCTTAAGCTGCTGCCAGTTATAGTTATCTACATTTGTTAAGCCGCATACAGCTATAAATGCTGCAAATGTATCAGGATGGTTATTAATCATTGACCATGTTCCTGCACCGCCCATTGATGCGCCTGTAACGTAAATTCTGTCAGTGTCGGCTTTTCCTTCTGCTATAACGCTTTCAAGAAGGGCATAAGCTGCTTCGCCTGAAATTCCAAGCTTTGAACTGTCATCTGTATCAGCCCAGCCCATGCTGTTTTCGGAATTAACCTGAGGGGCTATAACTATGCAGGCTTTATTTGGATTTGCTTCTGAATCTTTTGCCCAAATAGTAGCCATCTGATATCTTTTAAGTATCATGTCTGTAGGCTGGTCTGCTGTTCCTTCGCCTGCGCGCTGTCCTGAACCGTGAAGGGCAAGTACAACAGGGTATTTTCTGCTGCTTGAGTTATATCCCTTTGGATAGTAAATATTATAGTCTAAGTTATATGTTTTTCCGTCTTTTTCGTATTGGAAAACCTTCTGCTCAAACTTATCAAAAATTTCGTTATCGCATTCTCTTGTAACTTTAATTGTGTATGTTTTATCTGCCATACCGTCTTTTGAAACGACTATTGAAATATTCTGTATAAATTCGCTGTCATAGCCTTCATATGACTGGTCAAGATAAACCACATATCCGCCAAAAGCATCGCTGTAAGGGATTTCGCTTCCTGCTGTATATGTATTTTCTCCTGTATATGCCTTTGTGTCAGAATCAGCTGTTACAGATTTAATTACAGCGCCGTCAGATGCTTTTGCCTTTACAAGAACGCCATAAATGTCGCTGTCAACTGTTACTTCATAGCTTGTTTTGTCAGCAGAAAATGTTGTTTCGTCAAATATATTGTTTTTGTAATTGTCATTAAGGTTTTTGTTTCCTTCTACTTCTGTTGCATCGCTTATGTCAAGAGATGCTAAAGATGCGCCTTCGCCTGATTTGCTCTGGCTAAAGAGCCAATCTCTTACTGTTTCATCTCCATAAAGTGGTACCCATGAGAAGTGAGCTGATGGATAGAAGAATGTTCCTGAAGGATAAATTCTTGTTTCAAAATCAACTCCGGCTGCTGTAAGGCTGTCCATAATTATCTGTCCACCAGAATATGGGCATGTTGGGTCATCTTCTGCATGAGCATAAAGTATTTTGCCGCTAAGTGGCAGATATTTTGTATAGTCAACGTCTTCATTTATAAATTCTCTTGCACAGCATGGCATTATTGCTGCAAATTCATCTGTATGAACATATCCAAATGTAAGTGAGCCCATACCACCCATTGAAGCACCTGTTACATAAATTTTGTTTTCATCAACGCTATATTGTTCTTTTATGCTTTGAAGAAGTTCATATGCAGCATTTCCTTCTGGTGATAATTTACTTACAGGATAGTTTGAACCGTCTACTTCTTCCATTTCATACCATGAATCAACCATATGAGGAGCTATAACTATACATTCATTTTTGCCTGCTTCTGAGTCTTTTGCCCAGATTGTTGCCATTTGATATCTTTTAAGTATCATATCAGTAGGCTGTGTTCTTTGTCCGCCGCCGTGAAGAACAAGAACAACAGGATATTCTTTTGATTCATCATATGTTGTTGGAACATAAAGATTATATTCTATTTCTGTTCCGTCTGTGCCTGTAAATTTATCTTGTGTAAAAAGATTATAAACATCTGTGTCACATTCTCTTGTTATTGTAACTGTATATGTTGTTTTTAAATCGCCTTTTGTTACATCTACTGTAGCGGTCTGAACAAATTCGCTGTCATATCCTTCATATGTTTCTGTAAGAGGAACTACATAACCCATGTCGCTTTTTTCGATTACCATAGGTTCATTTACGTCTGTTCCACCATATGCAGCTGGTGTGATTGATGCAGTAACAGTTATTTTAGCACCATCTTCACATGTAGGTGTTAAAAGAACACCGTATATATCACTTTGAACTGTTATAGAATATTCTGTAACATCAGGTGAAAAAGCTGGAGTAAGCTGTTTATTATCCATTGTTGTTGCCTGAAGAGCTGTTAAAACAGGAGCTTTTTCTTCAACAACTGTTTCTGTAGGAACTGTTGTTTCAGCAGGAGCAGGAGTTGTTGTTTCAGCAGGAACTGTTGTTTCAGGCTGTACAGTTGCTGGTTCCTCTGGTACATCTGGAACCTGAAGAACCTGATTTGGGAAAATAAGATTTGGATTTGCAAGGTCATTCATTTCAGCCAAAACACGCCATGTTGTGTTAAATTTAGGTGCTATCTTTGTAAGATAATCGCCTTTTTGCACAACATAGGTGCCAGCAAAAGCTGTTTGCATGACCCCAAGAGTCATTACGGAAGTTAAAGCGATAGATACCAATTTTTTAACTTTCTTTTGCATAAAAATTCCCCCTTTTGATGATAAAATATTTTTTATCTGCATAACAGTATATCAATTTTATGTTTATTGGGTAAATATAGAAAAATACTGAAAAATATATATTAAAAATATTGATAATGTGGAATAATTAAATAATATATTGTTATTTACAATAATTTGCATATAAAAAATATGAAAATATAGTGAAAAAAAGTGTATTTTTTGCCATATTGCTATAACTGGTTTTTGCGTGACTGTAAGTTGTTTATTTAATATAATAATATAAAAATGTATATTAATCTTGTAATTATTTTTTCATAGCTATTGACAAATGTCTTTGAGTGAAGTAAAATTCTAAATTAAATTAAGAAAGTTTTAAAAGCTGAGAACAAGAGGAGTATCTGTTTACAGCCAACAGAGAGAAAAATTTGCGTTTATTACGCAGCTGGGAGATTTTTTTGGAGATGTGGCAGAGAATGTAGCTTGGGAGCTTTCATGGTGAAATAGCAGTAGCCATGACCGTTTGGCAGCGTTATATGCCGCAAAAGAGTTTGAATATTTATTCAAAAATTAAGGTGGTACCGCGAGCTTTCGTCCTTTGGGATTGAAAGCTCTTTTTTTATACAAAACTTAAATAAGTTTTTTTCGGGAGGTATAAATTATGCTTACTCAGGCTCCAAAGGGAACAAAAGATATATTTGGTGCAGATATGCCAATTTGGCAAAAAATAGAATCTAAAATGAGAAGCCTTTGCAAAAACTTTGGCATAGAAGAAATACGAACACCAATATTTGAGCATACAGAGCTTTTTTTAAGAAGTGTTGGTGACACAACAGATATTGTCCAGAAGGAAATGTATACATTTAACGACAAGGGCAACAGAAGCATTACATTAAGACCTGAAAGCACAGCAGGTGTTGCAAGAGCATATATTGAGCATGGCATGCATAATAATGCACAGCCTACAAAGCTTTTTTATATAGCACCTACATTTAGATATGAAAACACACAGGCAGGCAGACAGCGTCAGTTCCACCAGTTTGGTATTGAAATGTTTGGTTCTTATTCACCAGCTCTTGATGCAGAAGTTATTTCAGCAGCAGCAAGCCTTATTGAAGAGCTTGGTATTAAAAACATTGAGCTTAGAATAAATAGCCTTGGTGGTCCTGAATGTAGAGCAAAATACAACAAAATGCTTAAAGATTTCATAGGTGGAAACATTGACCATCTTTGCAAAGAGTGTAAAGAAAGATATGAAAGAAATCCTTTAAGAGTTCTTGACTGCAAAGAAGAAGGCTGCAAGAAAATTATTGAAAAGGCTCCATCAGTTCTTGACTGTCTTGGAGTAGAATGTAAAGAGCATTTTGAAACTCTTAAGTCAATACTTGACGAAATGGGTATTAAATATGTAGTAGACCCTCAGATTGTAAGAGGTCTTGACTACTACACAAGAACAGTATTTGAATTTGTTACAACAAGCATTGGTGCTCAAGGCACAGTATGCGGCGGCGGCAGATATGACGGTCTTATTGAAGAATGTGGCGGTCAGAAAACAGGTGCTGTTGGATTTGGTCTTGGTATGGAAAGACTTATACTTACTCTTGAAGCTCAAAACGGAAAAGAAGAGTATAAGCCAGAAAGACATATTTATATAGGCTCCATTGGTAACACAGGATTTATAAAATCACAGGCAATTACACTTTCTTTAAGAAAGGCTGGTATAATTGCAGAGTGTGACACTGTTGGCAGAAGTGTAAAAGCTCAGATGAAATATGCCAACAAAATAGGTGCTAAATATTCCGTTATACTTGGTGATGACGAAATAGCCAACGACAAAGTTTCTCTTAAAAACATGGAAACAGGAGAAACAGAAGAAATTAAAGTTTCAATGCTTGAAGAAAAAATGAAAGAAGTTTTTAATAAGTAATTTAAAGGTCTTTAAAATAAGACAATAATAATAAATATACTGAAAAATTTTCAGTTGGGGAGGAATATAGTATGGAAATAAAAGTTGAACTTGCAAAAACATTAAAAGAAAAACCAGACATGAGTAATCTTTCATTTGGTACTGTTTACACAGACCATATGTTTGAAATGGATTATACAGAAGGCATTGGCTGGCATGATGCTCGTATTGTACCATACCACAGCCTTATGATGGATCCTGCAAGCATGGTTCTTCACTATGGACAGTCTACATTTGAAGGTCTTAAAGCATACAAAACTCCAGAAGGTACAATTAGACTTTTCAGACCAGAAAAGAACTTTGAAAGACTTAACATCTCTAATGAAAGACTTGTTATTCCTAAACTTGATGTTGATTTCTGTGTAGAAGCACTTAAAAAGCTTGTTGAAATTGAAAAAGACTGGATTCCTACAGGCGAAGGAACAAGCCTTTACATCAGACCATTCTGTATTGCTACAGATGTTCATGTAGGCGTTCATCCTTCAAAAACATACAAATTTATGATTATACTTTCACCTGTTGGTTCATACTACAAAGAAGGTATCAACCCTGTTAAGATTTACGTTGAAGACGAATACTGCAGAGCTGTTAGAGGCGGTATGGGCTTTACAAAGACAGCCGGTAACTATGCAGCAAGCCTTATTGCTCAGGAAACAGCAGAAAAGAAGGGCTATACACAGGTTCTTTGGCTTGACGGTGTTGAAAAGAAATACATTGAAGAAGTTGGTACAATGAACATTATGTTCGTTATTAATGGCGAAGTTATTACACCAGAACTTAACGGCAGCATACTTTCAGGTATCACAAGAAGAAGTGCTATAGAGCTTCTTAAAGACAAAGGCTACAAAGTAACAGAAAGAAAGATTTCTATTCAGGAAGTATACGAAGCTTACGAAAACGGCACACTTAACGAAGTTTTCGGTACAGGTACAGCCGCTGTTATTTCTCCAGTAGGCGAGCTTATTTGGGAAGATAAACACATGGTTATTAACGGAGGCAAAATTGGCTCTGTTTCACAGACAGTATACGATACAATTACAGGTATCCAGAGCGGCAAAATTGAAGATCCATATGGCTGGGTTACAATGGTAAAATAATTATATTTAAATTAAATATATATTTTATGTAAAAAACTGTTCTTATGCTAATAAAAGCATAGGAGCAGTTTTTTTATTGTGTTTTTTAGGTATACATAACAAACAGGAGTAAATTATATTTTAAATATAATGAAATTAAATAACTATTTTTTTACTTTTATTTTATTTTTTTATGATAGTACACTTTATATTGCAATGGTAATATTTTTGCTGTAAACAAATTTAAGTTTATTGAAACTTAGGAGGATTATCATGAAAAAGTATTTTATCGGAAAAATTATTGCAGCATCTCTTGCATGCACACTTGCACTTTCTTCTCTTGTTGTATATGGCAATAGTGTTTCAGCTGTTCCATCAACTAATGCAGAAACTACTACAGCATCTGTAGCAACAACAAAGGCACCTAAATATGTATTCCTTTTTATTGGTGACGGTATGAGCTATCCACAGATTCAGTCAGCAAGCGACTACCTTGGTGCACTTGATCAGGAAGAAGACAGCAAAATACTTACAGGCGGCAAGGCGCTTAGCTTTATGAACTTTGAAACAGCAGGAAGTGCTACAACATTTGACTCAACATCTTTCTGTCCAGACTCTGCTTCAACAGCTACTTCAATTTCAACAGGCCATAAAACATACAGCTCAGTAATCAATATGGACGAAACTCTTACAGTAAGCTATGAAACAATAGCTGAAAAGCTTAAAGAACAGAAAGATTACAAAATCGGTGTTGTTACATCTGTAAACCTTAACCATGCTACACCAGCTGCTTTCTATGCTCATCAGCCAAGCAGAAACAACTACTACGAAATCGGTCAGGAACTTATAGCAAGTGATTTTGATTACTTTGCAGGCGGCGAGCTTTTAAATCTTAACGGTAAAAACGGAGATCAGGAAAGCCTTCATACTTTAGCAGAAAAAGCCGGATATGACGTTATAACAACTCAGGCAGAAGCTGAAGAACTTACAAAGGCAGACGGTAAAGCAATTGTAATTGGTGAAACACTTGCAGACAGCGACTCACTTTCATATGACGGTGACAGAGCAAGCGGTGAATGGGCTCTTGCAGACTACGTTAAAAAAGGTATCGAAGTACTTGATAACGACAAAGGTTTCTTTATGATGGTTGAAGGCGGTAAAATTGACTGGGCGTGTCACGCTAATGATGCAGGTAGCTCCATTGGTGATACACTTGCTTTAGACGAAGCAGTTAAAGAAGCTGTTAATTTCTATAATCAGCATCCAGATGAAACACTTATTATTGTAACAGGCGACCACGAAACAGGCGGTCTTACAATTGGTTATGCTGGTACAAACTACGATACATACCTTGAAAACCTTGAAAACCAGAAAATTTCTTATGCTAAGTTTGACAGCGACTATGTATCAAAATATAAAGAAGAGGGAACATCATTTGAAGACGTTATGAAAGATGTTGAAGAACTTTTCGGTCTTAAAATGTCAGGTGATGACAACCTTACACTTACAGCATATGAAATAGAAAGACTTAAAGCTGCTTATGACAAAACAATGAGCGGTGAAGAGGTTGATGAAAATAATCAGGCTGAATATGTAATGTACGGTACATACGAACCTCTTTCAGTAACAATAACACACATACTTAACAACAAGAGCGGTATCAACTTCTCATCATACTCACACACAGGTCTTCCTGTAGGAGTATTTGCAACAGGTGCTGGTGCAGAAAGCTTTGAGGGTTATTATGACAACACAGATATTTACAACAAGCTTGCTTCACTTACAGGCGTTAAATAAAAAGAGATAATTTCCCCATACTTTTGAATAACATACAGCAAGGCTGCCTTAGGTTTAAATTGGCAGCCTTGCACTTTATTGTAATAAATTTTAGTGGAGGCTTTTATGAATTTTATAAGGCGAAATGCTGCCATAATTGTAAGTTTAATATTATTTATAGTTTTAATTATAATTCCAACAGGTTTTGAAGGTGCTGTAACATACAAAAATGCTGATAAATGTGCAGCTCTTGTATTGGAAGTAAATAACAGCAACATTATAGACACAGGTCTTGTAAGAAGCGGCGAACAAAGCTGCAAGGTTGAGATTTTAGGCGGAAAATTTAAAGGAGAAGTTACTGATGCATATAATCCTTTATCAGGTTCTCTTGAAAATGACAAAATATTTGAAGCAGGCGACAAGGCAATGGTTCTTGTAAGCCATGACGGAAGTGAAATTCTTTCTGTATCAATGGTTGACCATTACCGAATGAACATAGAGGCTATTTTAGCAGCTATATTTGCCATATTCCTTATTATTGTGGCAGGAAGAACAGGCATACGTGCCGTTTTAAGCTTTGCTGTTACTGTACTTATGCTTTGGAAAGTTCTTGTGCCTTTATACCTCAAGGGTTATGACCCTGTTATATGCGGGCTTATAGTTGTTACAGTTCTTACAATTATAATTATTTCACTTGTATTTGGCTTTGACAGAAGAACTGCCAGTGCAGTATGCGGTTCTGTGGCAGGGCTTTGGGTTACAGCTATGCTGGGAATAATATTTACAAGCCTTCTTAAAATTCATGGTGCTGTTATGCCTTATTCCGAAAGTCTTTTATACAGTGGTTATCAGGACTTAAATCTTACAAGCATATTTATGGCAAGTATATTTATTGGGTCTTCAGGTGCTGTTATGGACCTTTCGGTTGATATAACATCAGCAGTAAACGAAGTGGTTGAGAAAAAGCCTGACATTACACCTTGGGAAGCTGCAAAATCAGGCATGAACGTAGGCAGGGCAGCAATGGGTACTATGACTACTACACTTCTTTTAGCATATAGTGGCGGATACATAGCTTCTTTAATGGTATTTATGGCTCAGGGTACACCTATTGAAAACATACTTAACTACAAATACGTTTCGGCAGAGATACTGGACACAATGGTTGGCAGCTTCGGACTTGTAAGTGTTGCACCTTTAACAGCTCTTTGTTCTGGCTTCTGGCTTACAAAAAAGAAATAAAATATTCTCTACTTGTTGAAGTTTTCATATATTTCTGTTACTATATGATGAGGTATTTATATGAATTTATTTACTATGTAAGGAGAAATATATATGGGAGAAAGTATGTTAGGCTTTAAAAGAAGCCATTATTGCTGTGATGTAAACGAAACTATGACAGGCAGCAGCGTTACTGTTATGGGCTGGGTTCAGAGAAGACGTGACTTAGGTCAGCTTATATTTATTGCCCTTCGTGACAGAACAGGTATCGTTCAGGTTGTAATTGACCAGAATGCAGAAGCAGAGCTTTTCAAAAAGGCAGAAACTGTAAGAAGTGAGTTTGTACTTGCTGTTAAAGGTACAGTAGCTTTAAGAACACCTGAAAACATTAACGAAAACATGAAAACAGGTAAAATCGAAATTATTGCTGAAGAAATGAAAATTCTTTCTGAAAGCGAAACAACACCTTTCCAGGTTGAGGACAATATTAATGTTAATGACGAGCTTCGTCTTAAATACAGATACATTGACTTAAGAAGACCAAGCATATTTAAAAATATTAAGCTTCGCCACGAAGTTGTAAGCACTGTAAGAAACTTCCTTAGTGATGAAGGCTTCCTTGAAGTTGAAACACCTATGCTTACAAAGAGCACACCAGAAGGCGCAAGGGATTACCTTGTTCCAAGCCGTGTTCATCCAGGAAACTTCTATGCTCTTCCACAGTCACCACAGCTTTTCAAACAGCTTCTTATGGTGTCAGGCATAGACAGATATTATCAGATTGCAAGATGCTTCCGTGATGAAGACCTCCGTGCTGACCGTCAGCCAGAGTTTACTCAGATAGACATGGAGCTTTCATTTATAGACTTGGACGAAATACTTGATATAAATGAAAGACTTATTAAAAAAGTATTTAAGGATAACCTTGGTGTAGATGTA
>CALWHO010000143.1 GCA_944380405.1 uncultured Lachnospiraceae bacterium | reverse complement strand
TTTTTTTATTTTTGGCAAATATAATTATGCCTCCAACAGGTCTATCAAGACGATTTATAATTTTTAAATCTTTAATGCCCTTTTCCTCTGACAAAATAGTAAGTAAATCATCATCACCTGTTTTGTCAGCCTGAGAAGGCATACCTGCTGGCTTTTCAGCCAATATATAGTTTTTGTCCTCGTATAATATTTTAATATCCATCAGAAATTACCACACCATTTTCGCCAGATACCGTTATCTTTATAAAGCCTTTTTCGTTTTTAAACTCTCTGCCTTTTTTAATAAAGCCTTCTTTAGAAGAAAAGACTTCTTTAAATGATACAGTATCCTTTATGCCTGTTCTCCAAACAGGAACTATTATTTCTTTTTCTTCCTTATTGTTGTTAAATATAACAACCATTTTTTTGCTTCTGTTAAAACGAGCATAGCTTATTATGCCTACGTCCTCATTAAGAAACATTGTAGAACCGTCGTTAAATACTCTGTATTTTTTTCTTAATGCTATGGTATCTTTATGGAAAGATATAAGGTCTGTGTTTTCTTTGCCCCAAGGATAAGTTCTTCTGTTGTCAGGGTCAGTCCAGCCAACTACACCAGCTTCATCGCCATAATAAACAGTAGGAGAGCCTACCCATGTAAACTGCATAAGCACAGCCTCTTTCATAACATCAATGTTTATGTTGTCGCCAGCACTTTCGCTGCCGCTTGTGTGCACACGACCAACAGTCATGTTAGTTCTTGTTAAAAATCTTGAATGGTCGTGGTTAGAAAGCTGGTTCATAGAAGAAAAAAGTGCCTGTCTTGGAAGCCTTGCCATTTTCTGAACCATTGTATTTGCAAAGGCATAACCGCTGTTATATAAATCGCCGTTAAAGCTGTCAGAGTGCTTTTCCATACCTGTAAAGAAGTATGAAACAGGCTCCATAAATGCGTCATAGTTCATTATAGTATCCCATTGAGTACCATCAAGCCATGCAAGGGCATCACCATAATGCTCTGCCAGTATAACGGCATCTTTGTTGGCACCTTTTATATTTTTTCTAAACTCACGCCAGAAATAATGGTTAAATGCTTCACTTTGACCTAAGTCCGCTGCCACATCAATTCTCCATCCATCAGCATTAAAAGGCGGAGAAACCCATTTTTTTGCAGACTTCATAATGTCATTCATAAGAGCGTCTGAGTCTTCATAATTAAGCTTCGGATGGTTAGGAAAATCCCACCAGCCTGCATAGCTTTCATTGTCCGGCCATGCATTTTCGCTTTTGTCCTTCCATACAAAATAATCCCTGTAAGGGCTTGTTGGGTAGTGATATGCACCCTTTATGCCAGCATCTTCATAAAGCCTTTCTCTGTCCATCCATTTGTTAAATGCACCACAGTGGTTATATACTCCGTCAAGTATAACCTTTATACCTATTTTATGTGCTTCTTCCACAAGCTCTTTAAAAAGATTGTCGCTGGCTTCAAGATTACGTATGTCAGTTGTTCTCTTTTTGTACATGGAAGCGTTGGCATTGGAATACTCGTTTCCTCTTAATACCCTGCCGCCATCGGCAACAATTCTGCCAATGTGTGGGTCTATGTGGTCGTAGTCCTGTATGTCGTATTTGTGGTTACTTGGTGATACAAATATAGGATTAAAATAAATAGCCTCTACGCCTAACTCCTTTAAATAAGGAAGCTTATTTATAACACCTTGCAGGTCACCGCCGTAAAAGTTTCGTATATCTTCAGAAGTTGGGTATCTGTCCCAATCACTTCTGTATGAAACTTTAAGACCTAAATACATATATTCGTTTGTTTTTACGTTGTTTGTGCAGTCCCCACTGCAAAATCTGTCAACGTAAATCTGATACATAACAGCGCCTCTGCTCCAATAAGGCGTTTTAAAGTTTTTTATAACGCTAAAATCTGCGTATCTTAATATCTCACGGCTTACCCCAAGCTTTGAATAATAATATACTTCGCCGTTTTTAACAATTTCAAAATAGTATCTGAAATTTTCATCGGAGGCTGGCACAACAATTTTGTAGTAATCAAATTTTCCGTCTGTATTGCTGTTTCGCATTCTTATTTTTTCGTCATCTGTAACGAAAAAAACCTTCTCAGCGTCACCTGCAGCAATACGAATTTTGATTACAATATTGTCTTTGCTTGTTGGCTCCAAAGGGAATCTGTAATCTTCCGTTTCGTCACTAAATACAGAAAGTCTGTCTAATTCATTATTCACACTAATTTCACCCCAAAAACAGTATATATTTTATAAGCATGTTCTGTCAATTAACATAGCCCCTTTTAAAAACATCACATACTGCTTAATTTTTCGTCATTACTGGCAATAATATTCAAACAAAAAACGGGGCATAGCCCCGTTTTTAATAATATCAGCAGAAATTACATTCTCTTGCCAATGACATATCGTTAAAACCAAGGGCTTCTGCCTTGCTCTTTTTGCCCTTTACTACGTCCATAACAACATCAAAAAGCTCTTCTCCAAGCTCCTCTATTGTTTTTTCGCCGCTTATTACTGGTGATGCATCAAAGTCTATGTTATCTGCCATAAGATGTGCTGTTTCGCTGTTGCCAGTGATTTTAATAACAGGCACTATGCCGTTACCTGTTGGTGTGCCTCTGCCTGTTGTGAAAACTGCCACCTGCGCACCTCCTGCAACCATGGCAACTATAGAAGCCACATCCTGTCCTGGGGTATCCATAACTACAAGTCCTTTTTCTTTTACCATTTCACCATAGCCGTATACAGCTGTTATAGGGCTTTCGCCGCCTTTATGTATGCAGCCAAGTGACTTTTCTTCAAGAGTAGTAAGTCCGCCTTCTTTGTTGCCTGTTGTAGGGTTTCCAAATCTAAGGCTTTCTCCTGCTCTTTCAAAATGTTCTTCGTTGTCTTTAATTATTTTAAGGAGCTTATTTGCCACTTCTTCGTTTATGCATCTTGGAGCTAAAATGTCCTCTGTACCTACAAGCTCCGATGTTTCGCTAAGTATTGAAGTTGCACCAAGTGAAACAAATTTGTCGCTTAAATGCCCTACAACAGGGTTTGCTGCAAGACCGCTTGTTGGGTCACTGCCACCACATTCTGTTGCTAAAATAAGCTCTGTAATATGGGCTTCTTCCTTTTCAATCATGCCTGCATCCTGAACCATTTTCTGTGCATAGGAAACAGCCTTTTCAACTGCCTTTATTGTGCCGCCTGCATCTCTTATTACAACGCTTTCAAGAGGCTTATTTGTTTTTGCCTTAATTCTTTCTACAAGAAGTGAAGCCTGAACAGCTTCGCAGTTGTTGCCTATAACAACTGTTCCATATACATTTGGGTTTGCTGCAAGACCTGAAAGTACTTCAAGCGTTATTTCAAGGTCTTTTTTAACTAAAGCGCATCCGCCTTGGTTTGGTATATATACAGCGCCATTTACAAGGCTTGCTGTAAAACGTGCTGTTTCACTGGCACAAAATGAACATGGCAGTATAAGCACATGATTTCTTATTCCTATTTTTCCGTCTGGTCTTCTATATCCTTTAAACTTCATACTTGTCCTCCCTCAAATAATTATTCCATTTTGCTGTCAAGGTTTGATGTATGCACATGTTCACCTAATTTTATGTCTTTAAGGGCATAACCAATTTTGCAGCCATATTTATAAATAACGCTGCCCTTTTCCATATCCATAAGAGCAATTTTATGATAAAGAGGTATATCATTTTTGGCTGTAATAGTATAATCAACACCATTAAAACGATACCTTACCTCTTCTCCTGCCTTAACTGCCTTTGTAACTGTGGCAACAGTGTCTTTTTCTTTTAATTTTACACAAGTATACATTTTACCCCTCCTTAAATGTCACTTAATATGATTTTACAATATACTGTATACTTTTGAAACATGCATATATGCCAAATAAAATGTAAAATTTTCTGTAAATCTTCCTTAATAAAAAAGAGTGCCGTTTTTAACGACACTCTTAAAACTTTTATCCTACACTTGCTGCACCCTTTGCAATAGCTTCTCTGTTTATAGGTATAAGATTTGCTTTCTTTTCGCCAAATACCTTTGTAAATGCCTCAAGAAGAAGCTCGTCATCAACTATTTTTTCAATTTTGTTTACAGCACCAAGCATAATCATGTTGGCAAGCTTTGTGTTGCCCATTTCAGCTGCTATATCGTTTACAGGAACATAATATACATTGATATCTGTTCTTGATGGTTTTTCATGTATAAGGCTGCTGTTTAAATAAAGGCTGCCGCCTGGCTTAACCTGATTTTCAAACTTTTTAAAAGCTGCCACATTCATAAGCACAGCAACTGTTGCATCTTGTTTAATTACAGGTGAACCAATAAGGTCATCAGAAATATTAACAGAGCAGTTGGCTTCGCCTCCTCGCATTTCAGGGCCATATGAAGGACACCATGTTACTTCTTTTCCAGCTAAAAGACCAGCATAAGAAAAAAGCTGACCCATACTCATAACGCCCTGTCCGCCAAAGCCTGCACAGAAAATTTTATGTGTAACACCCATTATTCTTCCTCCTTTGTACTGTCCTTATAAACTCCAAGAGGATAATAAGGAATCATCTCTTCTTTAACAAACTTAACAGCTTCTACTGGAGTTTTGCCCCAGTTTGTAGGGCAAGTGCTGAGAACTTCTATAAGAGAGAAGCCAAGGCCTGCCTTTTGAGTTTCAAGGGCTTTTCTAATAGCCTTTTTAGCCTTAATTACATTTGCTGGAGAATCAACTGCAACTCTTTCAATGTATTTTGAGCCATCAAGAGTTGAAAGCATTTCGCATACTCTTATTGGGTAGCCTTGAAGGCTTACGTCACGACCATAAGGTGCTGTTGTAGCTTTCATGCCAGGAAGAGTTGTAGGTGCCATCTGACCGCCCGTCATACCATAAATACCGTTATTAATAAATATAGTTGTTATTTTTTCGCCTCTTGCTGCCGCATGGACTATTTCGCACATACCTATTGAAGCAAGGTCGCCGTCGCCTTGATATGTAAGAACCATTTTGTCTGGATGAACTCTCTTTATACCTGTTGCAGTAGCAGGTGCTCTACCGTGAGCTGCCTGAATACCGTCAAAATTAAAGTAGTTAAGAGCAAGTACGGCACAGCCAACAGGAGATACGTCTATGGCGTTATCAAGTTCTCCCATTTCCTCAAGACATTCTGCCACAAGACGGTGAACAATACCGTGTGTGCATCCTGGGCAATAATGAGTTTTAACATCTGTCATGCCTTTTGTTTTTTCAAATAATACAGCCATTACTGAGCACCTCCCATTACCTTTTTAGCAAAGTCAACAACTTCGTTTACACTAGGAATTACGCCACCTGCACGGCCGTAAAATTCAACCTTGTGCTTGTCGTTGCATGCAAGTTTAACATCGTCAACCATCTGACCCATGCTAAATTCCACATCCATATATTTCTTAATGTGGTCTTTGCCTTCAAATGCTTTTTCAGGGAAAGGCCATAATAAAAGAGGTCTGATCATACCAACTTTATAACCTTCGTTTCTAAGTTCATTTACGGCACTTCTTACAATTCTTGATGCTGTGCCGTATGAAACAAATGCATATTCAGCATCGTCCATTTTGTACTCTTCATAACGCTGTTCGTTTTCTTCAATAACAGCATATTTCTTGAAAAGTTCAATATTAACCTGTTCAAGTTCGTTGGCGTCAAGGTTAAGGTTTATAATTCTGTGTGGCTCGCCGCCATTTTTACCTGTAAGAGCCCATGTCTTTTCAGGCATTTCTCTTTTAACTTCAGGCTGTTTAATTTCAACAGGCTCCATCATCTGACCAATAAGACCATCAGCAAGTATTACAACTGGGTTTGTGTAATAGTCTGCCATGTCAAAAGCCTCTATAACCATATCTACAAGCTCCTGAATGTTTCCAGGTGCCATAACTATATTTCTGTAGTCACCATTTGAGCCGCATTTTACACACATGTTGTAGTCACTTTGAGAAGGCTGAATACTACCAAGGCCAGGGCCGCCTCTCATCATGTTTACAATGACTGCTGGAAGCTCTGCTTTACTTATGTAGCCAATACCTTCCTGCTTAAGAGCAACACCTGGTGATGATGAGCTTGTCATAGCTCTTGCACCTGCTGCAACAGCACCATAAAGCATATTTATAGCTGCAACTTCACTTTCAGCCTGAACAAATGTACCGCCTACCTTAGGCAGTTCTTTTGAGAAGTATTCTGGAATTTCATTTTGCGGTGTAATAGGATAGCCGAAGAAATATCTGCATCCAGCTTCTATTGCTGCTCTTACAACCGCTTCATTGCCTTTTAACAATATTTTAGCCATACTTTATTACACCCCTTCTTAGTCTTCCTTTTCTATCCTTATTGCAATTTCTGGACACATTCTTGCACAGCTTAAACAGCCTATGCAGTTTTCAATGTGCTTTGCATTTGCTGGAAAATACCCTGATGAATTGGAATTTTCCTTATCTATTTCCAATACATCCTTTGGACAGAAGTGAACACATAATTCACAGCCTTTGCACTTATCCTCATTGATAGTTACAGTAAATTTAGCCATATTTTATTTCCCCTCCTCAGTTGTTACATCCACATGGTGCGCATGTTGTAATGCATTTCAAAAAGACTTCCCTTTGTGTTTAAGTCTATTTTGTTTATATCCAAACCTTCGTCACTCATAACGGCAGTATACTTTATTGGCACCCCGCTTATTTGGCTTACTTCTTCCAAAATTTTATTTCCAAAAAGTATGTCTTCGTCCTTTGTTTCGTGTATAAGGTTTGAGTTATTAATAAAAGCAGTAACTTTAAGGCCTGAAGTTTTTTCCAGAATATCCTTTTGGTATAGTATTTCATCTACAGTGCCTGTGCCTGGACGAAATACATTTACGACCATAAAAAAGTCTGTTTCTTTGGGGTCTATATATTCTTTCAGTCTTCCAAGAACAATAGTGCCATCATCACTGCCGCCAAGATCCACAACATAATCGTATTCCTTGTTTAAGAAAGGAACCATTATTTTTTGTGAAAGAGCAGGCATGTCGCTGTTGTCCGTTGTAATAGACGATGATATAACCTCTATGCCTTCATTTTTCAAAACTTCGGCTCTTTGCCTTGAACGAAAGTATGGGTTAACAATGTCCAGGTCTGCTATGGCAGGTCTTTTAACAAGCTTTGCCAGTTTTCTTATGTAGTTAACGGCAAACTCTGTTTTTCCGCTACCAAAATGCCCTGTTATTATTCTCACTCGTCTATCGTCTGTTATCATATTTATCACCGCTTAAATTATCTGTTAAAAATATTGTCAAAATCTTTTTTAAGCTCTGCTCTGAAATCAGGATGAGCAACTGCTATAAGCTCTTCTGCTCTTTGTCTTAATGTTTTTCCTTTAAGCTGAGCTATACCGTATTCTGTAATAATATAATCAACATCATTTCTTGATGTTGTAATTATGCTGCCAGCTCCAAGACGAGGCACTATACGGCTTACAGTACCCTTTGCAGCTGTTGAAGGAATAGCTATAATAGCTCTTCCGCCTTTGCTCATGTTGGCTCCTCTTACAAAGTCAACCTGACCGCCTGTGCCGCTGTACTGCTTGTCGCCAAAACTTTCTGACGCCACCTGACCCATAAAGTCAAGCTCTATACAGCTGTTTATGGCAACCATGTTGTCATTTTGACTTATAATTCTTGGGTCATTTGTATAGTCAACTGTTTTGAAAAGTATAGACGGGTTGTCGTCAACAAAATCATAAAGCTTCTTACTTCCCATAAGGAATGTTGTTACACTTTTACCTTTGTCTATCTGTTTTCTTTCGTTGTTTATAACGCCTTTTTCCAAAAGTGGAACAATTCCGTCTGAAATCATTTCACTATGAAGACCAAGGTCTTTTTTATCTGTAAGGAAAGAAAGAGCGGCGTCTGGAATAACACCAATACCAAGCTGTAAAACATCTCCGTCTTTAATAAGAGAAGCTATGTTTTCACCTATTTTGTGAGCAACAGGAGTAATTTCGCCTCCTACGTATTCCTTAATTGGCTCATCATGCTCAACAAAAAAATCAATATCCCTTACATGAACTGATGTATCACCAAATGTTCTTGGCATGTTTTTGTTTACCTGAGCAATTACAAGTGATGCACTTTCAACGCTTGTTTTTGTAAAGTCAGCAGAAATACCAAGGCTGCACCAGCCGTGTTTATCAGGTGGTGTTACCTGTACAAGAGCAACATTTGCTTTAAATCTGTTTGAAAATACGTATGGCACTTCATAGAAAAATGAAGGTGTGTAGTCTGCGTAATTTTCTGCTATGGCTTTTCTGTTGCCAGCAGAAGCAAAGCAGTAATTTCCTCTGAAATGACCTTCCATATCTTTTTGTGTATATGCACAGTCAGCTAAAGAAACAACGTTGCTAAGCTCAATGTCTTTAAATTCATCTTTAAGCTCAACAAGCTTATTTACTAAATACACAGGTTCTGCTGCTGCATGAGCAAGTATAATTTTGCTTCCGTTTTTTATGTTTCTTAAAGCTTCTTCAGCAGAAACAACCTTTTGTGAATAACCATAATCCATTTTTAACTCCTCCTTGTGGTCTGACAATCGCAAGTCAGGATTGTATACAGAATACTTATATATTTACTGTAACATTTTAATTTTTAATAAACAAGGGTTGTATACAAAACGCTTTTTTTTCGTTGTTTTGTATTTTCTTTCATTAAATATTTATCTATTTTTTATATTTATACAAAAATATTAACTTTAAATTGCATAAAATATTTTTCATTTTTTTAGTTTAATTATCCAAAGAGTATTTAAATAATTGTTTCTGAAACAATACAAAATTTCAGTGTACATAAATGAAAACAATAGTTATTTCGTATATTGGGTTGTGTTACCGAATAAATATTCATTTTTTCATATTTTTTGGTTTTATTAGGGCTAAAAACAAAATTTTTCATCTAAAAACCCATTAAAATCTTTTGATATATCTATTTTTTTCATTACATAAATTCCAATATTTTCTATTTTGTACCAATAAAAAAACAAAACCTCAACTATAAAACTATTTTATTTAAAATTTTTTGCCATAAAAAAAGACTGCATTATTTAATGCAGTCTTTTTACATCAATTATAATTTGTCAACATAATCGCCCATAAAGCCTTCAAGATTTTTAACTTCTTCCTCTGCATGAGCAAGGCTTGTTCCTTTTATGCCGTAATAAATTTTAAGTTTTGGCTCTGTACCAGAAGGTCTTACACATACCCAAGCACCGCCTTCAAGTTTGTATCTAAGTACATTTGATGAAGGAAGATTATTTTCTTCTGTTTCGCCAGTAATTAAGTTTTTAAACTGTTTTTCTTTGAAGTCGCAAAGCCATTCTACTTTCTTTCCAGCAAGGTCTGTTGGAGGGTTCTTTCTTAAAGCTTCCATAATATAGCTTATTCTTTCAAGACCTTCTATGCCTTCAAGAGTAATTGACTTAATGCCTTCTTTGTAGTAGCCGTATTTTTCATAAAGCTCCATAAGACCTTCGTAAAGAGTAAGACCTCTGTCTTTAAGTACAGCTGCAAGCTCACAAAGAAGCATTGTAGCAGCAACGGCGTCCTTGTCCCTTGCATAAGTACCTGCAAGTGAGCCATAGCTTTCTTCAAAGCCAAATTCGTATGTATATTCGCCAGTTTTTTCCCATTCTTTAATCTTGTCGCCAATGTACTTAAATCCTGTAAGTACGTCAAACATCTTGGCACCGTAAGCCTCACACATAGGCTTAATCATGTCTGTTGTAACTATAGTTTTAACAACGGCAGGGTTCTTTGATAATGTGCCTTTTGCCTTTCTCTGTGAAAGAACGTACTCTGTAAGAAGTGAGCCAGAAATGTTTCCTGTAAGTATAGCATAATCGCCATTACTTGTTTTAACAATACCGCCTACACGGTCAGCATCAGGGTCAGTTGCAACAATAATGTCTGCTTCAACTTTCTTTGCAAGTTCAATAGCAAGAGCAAATGACTCTGGGAATTCAGGGTTAGGGAATGCAACTGTAGGGAAGTTTCCATCTGGAAGTTCCTGTTCTGGCACTACATATACATTTTTAAATCCTACTTCCTTAAGAATTCTTCTTACTGGCTTGTTGCCTGAACCATGAAGAGGAGTGTATACAATTTTAAAGCCATCTGCTACTTTCTTTATAATGTCGCCATTAAGAGAAAGCTTTTTAATTGCTGCAATATATGCATCGTCAACTTCTGGACCGATTTCAATATAATATCCAGCCTTTTTAGCCTCTTCAATAGTTGTTTTCTTAACCTCTGTTATTTCAACAGCATTAACTTCTTTCATTATTTCGCCATCACGAGGTGCTGGAACCTGTCCGCCATCTTCCCAGTATACTTTGTAGCCGTTATATTTAGCTGGGTTATGGCTGGCTGTAATAACAACACCTGCTGTGCAGCCTAAGTGTCTTATAGTAAATGAAAGAACAGGCACTGGACGAAGCTCTGGATAAATGTAAGCCTTAATTTTGTTTGCACTTAATACAAGTGCTGTTGTCTGAGCAAACTCATAGCTCATGTTTCGGCTGTCAAAAGCTATTGCAACGCCTTTTTGGGCAGCACCTGGCTGTTTTAAAATATAGTTTGCAAGACCCTGTGTAGCCTTCCCAACAATATATTTGTTCATTCTGTTTGTACCCATGCCTATAATACCTCTAAGGCCTGCTGTACCAAACTCAAGTTCTTTATAAAATCTTTCCTGTATTTCCTTTTTGTCGTTTTTTATGGCTTCCAGTTCTTTTTTGTCCTCTGCATCAAAATAGTCGCTTGAAAGCCAGCTTTCATATTTTGCCATATAATCTTCCACGTTTTATACCTCCTGTTTTGCTTTATTTCCTATTTTAAACTGCCCTTGTATGTGCTTTCTGCAGAATTAACAGTTATATGCTCACCACAGTCTTCATAGCCTTCCAAGGTAAGAAGTATGTAATGCTCTCCATAAGGTAACTTTACCATTATAGGAGCTATTCCCTTGTATTCCCCATCTACATATACTTTTGCCCATCCAGGATCCGAATATATGGTAACGCTGCCTTTTTCTGCTTCATTGGTGTCAGTAGGCGGCTGTAAGGTCTCTTCTGTTTTTTCCAGTTCAATGTCAAGCTTAATCTGGTCTTTGCCAACTTCTATTTCAGTAGTATATGGCTCGTATCCGTCTTTTGTAATTTCAATAGTATATTTTCCTTCGCTTAATAAAAGGCTTTTTGTGCCCTCTGGATATTCCTCGTCATTAACTTTAAGTCCATACATACCATGTGGCTTAACATTTAAGTTTACAGGTGTTTTTTTAGGCTCTGCCAAAGATAAATCTATTTCAGCAGACCTGTTTTCTGTCACGTCAACCTCTGTCATATAATCCTCTATGTTTTCACCTGTAACTATAATAGTGTGATGCCCCTCCGGCACAACTATCATATCTTCTTCTAACTGCTGCTCCACACCAAAATCAACTCGTATTTTAAGATTATCTACTTCTTCGTGATTTTTAAGGTATACATAGCCATGTTTTTTAATTATTGAAATAGAATATATGTTGTTTTCAACGCCTGTTATATTTACAATATCAGCATAACTTATTTCGTCAGGATCTATTTCTTTGCCGTTATAAGCAAATATTGTGTTTTTGTCATACTTAAATATCTCTTCTTTTAAAGAAATTGTGGAAGAACTTACGTCTACTCTTACGTCTACTTCGCCTTCCATTTTCCATGCATTTTCTGACCACCTTATTTGCTGGGCTGTGCCTGTGTCTTCGTTTTTTATAACAGTAACTATATCACCTAATGATAAATCATCAAATGCAATACTGCCTCCGTTTACACCAGTTATTATAGTGTCCTCGTCTGTTTCGGCAGAATATATTTTGCCTGTTTCTATGCCATATAGATATACTATGCTGTCTTTAAATGCTTTTATAACATAATCCTGAGTGCTGCTTTGTGACTGAAATATATCCTGAGCATTTTCAATTATGTCTTTGTTTGTGTTTGTCGATGCACCTCTTGATAAAAATAATGTAATTGCAGATGTAACAATAATTATAAGCAAAACAGCTGCCACAGCACAGGCAATAAAAAACTTGTTGCGATAGCTGTCTTTAGGCGGTTTTTTGTCGCCACCTGAAAATTTTTCATTATTATCATTATTGGTTTTAGAAACGGCTTCCTCTTCAAGCTTTTGAATTTCTTTGTTTATATCTCCAAGCCTTATGGTTTCGCCGTAATCTTTGTTGTCTTTTTCAAAATTATAGTTTCCCATTATGTTCCCGCCTTTACCCGGATTTACTTTTTAAACTTATTACAATCGAGGGGTTTTAGCTGTACAAAACCATTTATTTTTAGGTATATTTTATCATATTTATTCTTAATTGAAAACATAAATGTATTTCTCAAAACAACACATAATTTCAAATTAATATTTATAAATACAAAAAACACCTTCATAGGCGGCCCATTGCCATAGAGGTGTTTTTTGTAGTTCACAATAAAATAAATATATGATAAATTAAAAAGAGGGTTTCAAAATTTATAATAATAATTGGTGATATAATATGAATTATAATCAGCTTGTGTATTTTTCAACACTTGCCCATATAGAGCATTATACAAAGGCAGCTGAAATATTAGGTATTTCACAGCCTTCATTAAGCCATGCCATATCAAATCTTGAAGATGAGCTTGGCATATACCTTTTTGAAAAACAAGGCAGAAATGTGCGTCTTACTCGTTACGGTAAAATCTATCTTAAATATGTTGACTCTGCTCTTGATGAACTGGAACAGGGCAATAAGCAGATGTATAAATTTTCTGATATTGAGTCAGGAACAATACGTGTCGGCTGTATTTCCAGCGCTGCTCCTTCAATGAGTATGTTCATATCAAAATTTATGGAGCTTCACGAAGGTATTAACTTCGTTTTTGAACAGGCAACAACACAGGAGCTTTTAAGCGGCCTTATTAACGAAAACTACGATATGGTTATGTGCCATAAACTTTCAGACTATGAAAATGTAGACTTCATACATATGGCAGATAGACACATTGTTTTAAAGGTTTATAAGGGTCATCCTCTTGAAGTTTATGATGAGGTATCCCTCCAAACTCTTTCAACATATCCAATAATCACATATAACAGACAGGCAGGAGCCAGACCATATATAGATAAAATGTTTATCAAAAATAATATAAAGCCCTATATCCGCTGTCAGGTAGGAGAAGACCTTGCTGCTGCCAGCCTTGTAGCTGAAAAAGCAGGTGCAGCCCTTGTTGTAAACCATTCTATATTTAATAGATATAACTTTAAAACTGTTAATATAAAGGACGCCGACATTAAAGTTACAATTTGTCTTGCAACAATGAAAAATTCATTTCTTGCCGGCGCCGCACAGGAGTTTAAAAAGTTTATGCTGTCAAATAAGCAAATTATAATTTAAAAAGCCATTCTGCCTCTTCTTCTTGTGAAAGAATGTTTTTCTGTAAAGCGGTATACTGTTATGTGTTTTTCAATTACGCTCTGGAATAAAGATACAACTTTACCAGTTAAAAGAGAGCATATAACAGTACCTGCACCTATGCCTTCAACACCGCCGCAAAATGCCACTGAAAGAATAACTGTTGTTGCAAGACAGCTTAAGTCAAATACTGTTTTAACCTTGCTGTAGCTTACAGAGCATATTGAAGCAAAATCTCTTGGGAACATATCAGTAGGTATAATTGGCATAAGGCATTTGTTTGCAAGAGCTATACCAAAACCAAGGCAAATCATACCCATTAAGAAATATATAAATCTAAACATAATACCGTTTGGAAGTATACTCATCCATACAGCATGTACGTCTAAGAACTTTCCGAAGAAAAATCCTGCCATAAAGCTTACTATATAGCTTGGTTTTAATTTTTTAACCATTACCATAAGTGATATGGCAAGCATACCCTGGAATATATAGTTCCATGTACCAAAAGTAAAAAATGTAAATATTTTGCTGAAGACATAAGGCACAGATGAAATGGCAGAAATACCAAAACCGCTTTTTGTCATAAACTGCACGCCCATGCTGTTTATTACGAGAACAATAATAAGTAAAAGTTCTCCTGCTACTTTATGTTTTTCTCTCATTTCCATCGACCTTCTTTCTTTCGTAATTTTTATAGTTTTGTTTATGTGTTTTTTGTTTTTTTCTTAATTTGTAAGGCAAGTATAGCACCGAAAATTAATAGAATAAATAAATTTTTAATACTTTATTGATAGTTTTTATCTATAAATTAAAAAAAACTGCCTAATTGGGCAGTTCTTTTTTTATACACTATTAATAATCAATTCTTCTTTTTCAATGTCTCTGATGCATTTTTCAATTCTCTGTACAGAGGCATCAAATGTAAAGCCTTTTCTCTTGTTGTAATACTCGTTGCAAAGACTCATAAACTTCCATGGAAAAACAACCATGGCTTTTGTAAGGGCTTTTTTGTCGTCTGTCAAAGGAGTTTCACATCCATAAGCCTCCAAAACGTCTTTTACAGTGTTCTGGTCTGTGTCCTCCATTTTTATAACTCGCCTTATGTAGTACGCCAAATCACTTATGCATACGTCGTAAGAAGCCTTGGCAAAGTTATCGACGTATATCTCCCCTGTTTTTTTGTCTCTTTTTATGTTGTCGCCTTTAAAACTGTTGTGGCAGAATGTCTTATTTTCCATGGCATACATAGAAAGAGCGTCATAGTTGGACTCCTGAACCATTTTAATGGCGTCTTCCGCTCTTTTTAAGTAATATGTATAGTATTTTTTTATAATCATGTCGGCTTTGTCATAAAGTGCATCTTTTTTAATGCGCTTTCTTATACGTTTAAATTCAGCTATTCTTTTTTCGTATGTTGTAATAAGACGGCCAAAGTTTTTTCTGTCACAAACAAAATCGTCCATAAATGAGGCATTATGAAGCCTGCCCAATGTTGCAGCGCCTTCTATATAATCCCATCCTTCTTCTTCATCAAAAGATACTGTATCTATGTGGTTTTCAAGAGTGTATCTGCTGTCGCCATATCTGAAAAAAATATCACCATCAACAGTATCAATAAAAGGCACAGCATTCATAAAACCGTTTTTGTTAAGGCTTTTTCGTATTTCCCCTTCAAATATTATTCTGCTTTCGTCAAATATATTTTTCTTAAGGTCAAAAGAGCCTTTGTCCGTAAAACAAATAAGACTGCTTCTTGTCCTTGTTGCGCCTTTTAATTTAAGCCCAAAGCCGTCTTTTAATATAATTTCGTACATTTCGTCCATAATATTCCCCCATATCGTGCAGAAAAAATAAAACAGTTTGAAGCTGTATAAGTAAATATATGAGGGCAATAAAAAAAATAGTATCCTAAGTTGGACACTATTTTTAAATTTTTATTGAGCTATAAAACTTTCTGCCTTTTTAATAAGTATTTCTTTTTTGTTTTGCTCTGGATTTTCCAAAACATAGTCTAAAAGCATTTTAAGACACTGACCCACCATTTTGCCTTGTGAAATGCCTATTTCCTTTAAATCCTCACCTGTAATATCCATATCTTTTATTGAAATACAGTTATTTTTTTCAATTACATCATTAAGTATTTTTTCACCATTAAAAACATATTCATCTCCAAGGGCTTTTTTTGCCTCAAAAAGCAGCCTTAAGTTTTCTACTCCCATTTCACTTGCCTTTTTTCTTACTGAAATCGGGTCATTTGGCGTAGAAATATAAATATTCTTGCAAATAGCCTCTGTTTCTTTAAGTGTTTTTGTATCAAAACGCAGCTCTTTCATAATGTTTTTTACGTTTTCCTGCTTTATATATCTTAATAATAACGCCATTAATACAGAAGGCTCTTTTACACTTTTTCCTATGCTTTCAACTATTTCCTCTTCATGTGAAACTGTGCTTTCATATATTTCTTCTGAAATATTCTTTAAAAGACCTGTCTGCCATAAAAGATGTGCTTTTTCACTGTGTTTTGAAATAAGAAGCTTTACAAGCTCTTCTCGTATTCTCTCACGGCTTATTTTTTCAATTAAATGACAGTTTTCAATAAGTGCAGTTTTAGTTTTTTCCTCTATGTCAAAGCCAAGCTGAGCTGAAAACCTTACAGCTCTTAACATTCTTAATGCGTCTTCTC
Source organism: uncultured Lachnospiraceae bacterium (assembly GCA_944380405.1). GTDB lineage: Bacteria > Bacillota > Clostridia > Lachnospirales > Anaerotignaceae > HGM11808. The sequence goes on along the minus strand of CALWHO010000143.1, from coordinate 9,264 downwards.
TAAATCTTTCTTCTGCTTCACCAACGCCACGTATAGTTTTGTTTTCAATGTCTTTTATGCCGCCGAAAATATCAACATATCCTTCTTTTTCGTTGTATGCTATGGCATTCATTGTAAAATCACGTCTTAAAAGATCTTCATGAAGGTCTGTTGTAAAACTTACATCTTTAGGATGACGACAGTCCTCATACTCACCCTCTATTCTGTATGTTGTTATTTCGTAGTTTTCTTTGTTTAAAACAGCTGTAACTGTTCCGTGCTTAATGCCTGTGTCAAATGTATGGCTAAATATTTTTTTAACCTCTTCAGGCTTTGCAGATGTTGTAATGTCCCAGTCATGGGGTGCTATGCCCATTATGGCATCTCTTACACAGCCGCCTACAATATATCCTTCATAGCCATTTTTATATAAAGAATTAAGTATATGTTTAACATCATCTGGCAAAATAGGTGTGTTCATATTAGCTTTGTCCTCTCTAAAATTCATATATTACTAATATTAAATACCTTTTTTAAAAAAATCAAATATTTATGTGAAATTTTTTATTTTTTTATTGACATATATATATAATGGTGGTATCATATCTTTTGTTAAATCACTAAAACAATTAAATATGCGCTTTTAGCTCAGTTGGTAGAGCAGGTGACTCTTAATCACAAGGTCCAGGGTTCGAGTCCCTGAAGGCGCACTCGTCAAAGGCGGCGTTTCGTATTAATAGTATACGGGGTGTCGCTTTTTTGCATTTGCCTTTGACGCCAGATTTTCTTAACCCTTCTCTATAGTTGCAGTATACCACCCACCCCTGTATATTGCATATTTTACCAGAATTTTATGTAACAGCAACACATGAAAAAAGACCACGAAAGTCCGTGGTCTTTTTTCCTTGATATATAAAAATTAATAGTTTTCTGCTTTAAGCTGGAAGTATTTTTTAGGATGGCTGCAAACTGGACACATTTCTGGAGCATTTTTGCCAATGTGGATATGACCGCAGTTTGAGCACTGCCATACCATGTCGCCGTCTCTTGAGAAAACAATGCCTTTGTCGATGTTCTGGAAAAGTTTTCTGTATCTTTCTTCGTGTTCTTTTTCAACAGCTGCAACACCGTCAAATAAAGCTGCTATATCGTCAAAACCTTCTTCTCTTGCAACCTTTGCAAATTCAGGATACATGCCTGTCCATTCGTCGTTTTCGCCTTTAGCTGCATCCATAAGATTATCTACTGTATCGCCTACAGCACCACCATGAAGAAGTTTAAACCAAATTTTAGCGTGTTCTTTTTCGTTGTTAGCTGTTTCTTCAAATATTTCGCCAATCTGAACATAACCGTCATTTTTAGCCTTTGAAGCATAGTATCTGTATTTGTTTGTAGCCATTGATTCACCTGCAAAAGCAGCCATTAAGTTAGCCTCTGTTCTTGATCCTTTAAGTTCCATATAAAATCCTCCTTTGTTTAAATAATATTAATTCCTAATTGATAATCATTATCTTTTGATTATATTCTAACACATAATTTAATAATAATCAATATTAATTTTGCCTTTTTTTAGTTTTTTTATTCGTCCTAATTTTCATTGTATTTTTAATATTAAGTGGTATACTATACTAAAAAAACAAAGGAGCTGTATTTATTATGAAATATCGTGTAAATGATGACTGTATAGGATGCGGAAACTGCGAAAGCGTATGTCCAGAAGTTTTCACTGTAACAGATGGTCGTTCAAACGCTAAAGAAGTAGTTCCAGAAGGTGCAGAAGCTGCTGCTGAACAGGCAAAAGAAGAATGTCCAGTAAGTGCAATTGAATCATTCTAATTTTATTTTAAAAGTAAAAGCTTCAGACATTTTTGTCTGAAGCTTTTAAATTATAAAAAACTATGTTTTTAATATATTTTTAATCGTGCGGAAGGGTTTGGGGAACCATTAGTCAGTAAGTTTGCTGCGGCAAACTCCAGCCACAAGTGGCTGTCCGCCCGTCTTGGCGGTACTAAGTTCCACAACTGGAATCCGCAGTAAAGCACAGCAAAGAAGTGCTGACAGCGAAGCTGGTTTTGCGTAAGCAAAATGCTGACGGAATTCACTTCCGACGAGGAAAAGCAAAGCACCTGACGAACTAAGGCGGCGAAGCCGTTTTCCGAAGGAAAATGCCGACAGAGAGTTTCAAGGCTTTTAAGCCGATGGAACTCCTGCTTTATACTTATGTCTACTCGTCAAAGGCTTGAATGAAATGAGCCTTTGACGAAAGGGTGTCGAACTTTTTCGACACCCTCAATGCTTCAGACTATAGTCTGAAGCTTTTTTTAATTACTGTCTAACTTTAATATGAACTTCTCTAAGCTGCTGCTCTGTAACTTCGTTTGGAGCACCACACATAAGATCCTGAGCATTACCGTTCATTGGGAATGGTATAATCTCACGGATGTTTTCTTCGTTTCTAAGAAGCATTATCATACGGTCTACACCAGGAGCCATACCAGCGTGTGGTGGAGCACCATACTGGAATGCATTGTAAAGAGCACCAAATTTTTCTTTAAGGTCTTCTTCTGTATATCCAGCAATTTCAAATGCCTTAACCATAACATCTATGCTGTGGTTTCTAACAGCACCTGATGAAAGCTCAACACCGTTACATACTATGTCGTACTGGTAAGCAAGTATGTCAAGTGGGTTCTTTGTTTCAAGAGCCTCAAGACCACCCTGTGGCATAGAGAATGGGTTATGTGTAAATATAATCTTCTTTGTTTCTTTGTCGTATTCAAACATTGGGAAGTCGTTTACGAAGCAGAAACGATATGCATTCTTTTCAATAATGTCAAGTCTTGCACCAAGCTCGTTTCTAAGCTGACCTGCATATAAAGCTGCGTTTTCTTCCTTGTCAGCAATAAAGAATATTGTATCGCCAACTTCAAGACCTGCTAATTGAGCTATTTCGCCTTTCATGTCTTCAGGAATGAACTTGTCGATAGGACCCTTGTAAGACATGTCTTCCTTAACTTCAAGGTAACCAAGACCGCCCATACCGATAGATGTAGCAAATTTAAGAAGCTTTTCATGGAAGCCCTTTGACATATCAGCATGAACCTTTATAGCTCTTACAGTCTTGCCATGGAATGGTTTAAATGTACATCTCTGGAAGAAATCTGTAAGGTCAATAATTCTAAGTGGGTTTCTAAGGTCTGGCTTATCTGAACCAAACTCAAGCATAGCCTGTTTGTAGCTGATTACTGGATAAGGAGCCTTTGTTACAATGCTGCCTTCTGGAGCAAACTTTTCAAATGTAGCTGTAAGAACTTCTTCACCTGTGCGGAAAACGTCTTCCTGTGTAGCAAAGCTCATTTCAAAGTCAAGCTGATAAAATTCACCTGGTGAACGGTCAGCTCTTGCATCTTCGTCACGGAAACATGGAGCAATCTGGAAGTATTTATCAAAGCCAGATACCATAAGAAGCTGTTTGTACTGCTGTGGAGCCTGTGGAAGAGCGTAGAATTTGCCTTTAAACTTACGAGAAGGAACAATGTAGTCTCTAGCGCCTTCTGGTGATGAAGCACAAAGAATAGGTGTCTGTATTTCAAGGAAGCCCATTTCTGTCATTTTCTGTCTTAAAAAGCTAATTACCTGTGAACGGAAAATGATGTTATCTTTAACTTTTTTGTTTCTTAAGTCAAGGTAACGATATTTTAATCTAAGGTCTTCTCTTATTTCCTTGCTTGTTGTAATGTCAAAAGGAAGCTGTTTGTAAACCTTGCCAAGTATTTCAACCTTGTGAGCTTCAAGCTCAATAGTACCTGTAGGGATTTTTGGGTTGTAAGTTTCTTCGTCACGGTGCTCAATAGGACCTTCAACACTTATACAGTCTTCTTTGTTAATACCGTCAAGAAGACTTGTGTCACGCATAACAACCTGCATAACACCATACATGTCTCTTAAGTCGATAAATGAAACACCGCCGTGGTCACGAATGTTTTCTACCCAGCCAGCTATTTTAACATTAGCTCCAACATCGCCTTCGCCAATGTTATTCATAAGCTTGTTACGATAAATGTTTGATGTAGACATTTTTCAATTCTCCTTCTTTTTAATATATTTATTGTTTCCAATTAGTTTAAAAAATAAAAAAACTGCCCGTCCAAACTAACATAAATAGTCAGGACGAACAGATTGTCCGCGGTACCACCTGATATTATTGCCAAAAATTACGGCAATCACTCAAATAGGTCTTTTTTAAACCCTTATTCCTTTATCGCAGAAAATACGGCGCACCTACTAAAATCATTTTTCGGATTGCAGCTGGTAAAGTGTTATTCACACAGATTCACTTTGCAAAGTTTCCACTATCCTTTGCTCACTGTAAACGATAAACTGTGCTACTTCTCTTCGTCATAGCCATTAGGGGTATTATATAATATATTTCTTTACCTTGTCAACGCCTTAAACATTACTTTTTACAATAAAAAAGCTTATTTTAACCTAAAAAAGCAGCCTTAAAAAGGCTGCCTTTTATGCTCTGTATGGCTTTACTGTATTTCTGTTTAAAAATGGTATCTTTTCTTCTATGCACTTTATTTTAGGCTCATACTTTTTAAAAACTTCTGTGTTTCTAAACCAGTGATAAAACCTGCCGTTGCTTTTGGCAAAGCATATATAAGCCACAAAAAGAAAAGGCACTGTCGGCATAATAGGCAGCAGCAGCCCAATAAAGCCTATTATAAGAAATAATGTTCCCAAAACCGTATATACTCTCTTCATGGCATTTTCTCCTTAATTAGTATTTATATCCTTAAATTATCATCAAAGTAATTCAAAGTCAATGAATTAAATATTACTTTTTTATTAAATATAACATCATATATTTTTAATTACATGTCTTTTAATATCTGCCTGCCTTCGTGGTTCATTTCAAAGTTTTCTCTTATTATAAGTTCGCTTACAGGCACAATTTCATATCCCTTTTCCTTAAGACCTTTTATAATGGCATCAAGTGCCTGAGGAGTGTATTTTGCATCATTATGGAAAAGTATTATGGAGCCGTTTCCAAGGTGCTTATGGTTTAAAACCTGATTAATCTCGCTTTCAACACCGTATTCTTTCCAGTCGAGGCTGTCAACGTCCCATTGAACTGTATAGTATCCGCACTCCTCAGCTGCCTCTATTACATTGTTGTTGTACTCACCAAAAGGCGGTCTGAATAAATCCATGTCAACACCTGTAAGACTTTTTACCTTTTCTTCTGTTTCCATAAGCTCCTGCTTTATCTGCTCTTTGCTAAGCTGGCTCATGTGAGGGTGTGTTGATGAATGGTTGCCTAAATCATGACCAGCCTCTGCTATTTTTTTAACCTCCTCTGGATAATCCTCAACCCAGTATCCGCACATAAAAAATGTAGTTTTAACATCGTTTTCCTCAAGTATTCTTAAAAGCTCATCTGTGTCATCTGCACCCCAAGCAGCATCAAAAGAAATAGCTATTTTTTTCTCGTCTGTGTCAACGCAGTAAATAGGCAGCTTTCTTTCGCCTTCTGCCAAAGACGAATAAACGCTTATGGCTGCCGGCTTAAGCACAGCAAAAAACGCAAATACAGCCATAAGGGCTGCAAAAAAAAGTATAATTTTTCTATGTAACTTCATATAAAATTCACCTCCAAAATATAATATTCATATAAGGCTTGGGTTTATACAATTCTTTCATATTCCTTAAAACCGTTGATTTTTTTTGACGGCAATATTAAAATTAAATTAGAAACAAAGTATCAGAAAGGGTGATTTATATGAAAAAAAGAATACTCTCTGTATTATCAGTTATGATAATTTTTGCAGTTGCTCTTTCATTTTCAGGCTGCAAAAAAGACACTGACCCTTCTTCTTCATCCTCTGTTTCATCATCTTCTTCAGAGTTAAATTCTGAAGAAAGCTCTTCTTCATCTGCGGGTGATTCATCATCTTCAGGAGCAGAAGAAAAAACAGATACACTTACATTTAATATAGGCAACGACATGGGTCAAAACATAAAAGCCCTTGAAATTAAGCCTGCTGATGACTCAAAATGGGCAGAAATCCCTCTTGATGAAGTTTGGTCAAGCGGATATATGATACCTGTTACACTTACATCAGAAGAAATCCCAGAAGACAGCCTTTGGGAAATCAAAATTGTGTTTGAATCAGATGACAGCGAGAAAGTATTTTCAGATGCTGAAATCACAGAAGGAGCAAACCTTATATTAACTGAAGAAGGAATTGTATACTAAGAAATAAAGAGGCGGATTTTATATCCGCTTTTTTATTTTTGCAAAAATTTGTCCTACATTTTTCTCTTTTGCTATTTACAGTGATATATACTGTCAATTATTATATAGACGAAAGGGTGATTATATTGGAATTAAATACAAAAAATGTTATGGCTGCAAAAATACAAAGAGGCTATACATTCCTTAACCGCCTTGAAGAATCTTCTTTAAATGGTTATACAGAAAATACAAGACTTCTTTTAAAAATAATTGATGAAAATAAAAATACTGAAATAGGCAAAAAATATGACTTTGCTTCAATAAAAACAGTTGAAGACTATATTAAAAAAGTACCTTTTTCACAGTATGAAGACTATGAAAATGATATAAAACGAATTATGCAGGGTGAAAAAGATATACTTTTCTCAAGGGAAATAACTCACTTTGCCACATCAAGCGGCAGCAGTGGCGAACCTAAATATGTGCCTATGTGCCTTGAAGCAGAGCAGCTTTTTGCTGCCTATACCCACGGTCTTTGTTTTGCCGTTATGGATAGGGAAATTGGCGAAGATATGATTGAAGGCAGAGGCGTATCATTTACGGAAGTACGCTTTAAACCAACAGAAAACGGTATATCAACAGGCGCTGTGTCAGGCAAGGTACGTTATCAGCATAAGGATAATGAAAATATAGTATATACAACTCCTATGTGTATTTCATACCCAAAGGGAAAAATGAATTTCCCATACCTTCATTTGCGTTTTGCGCTTATGGAAGAGGATTTGTCATTTATTACATGCACATTTATGACTGCAGCCGCAGATACCTTTAAATATCTGGAAGATAACTGGCAGATACTTGTTGAAGATATTGCCCAAGGAACAATATCAAGCGATGTAAGAGTTCCTTTTTCAGTAAGAGAAGAAGTTTTGCCACTTTTAAATCCTATGGAAAAAAGAGCAAAATTTCTTAAAGAAGAGTTTGAAAAAGGCTTTGATAATATACTTCCTCGCATTTGGCCAAAACTTAAATTTTTGTTTGGTATAGGCGGAGGCAGCTTTAAAGTATACACAGAAAAAGTTAAAAGATACCTTGGCGATGTAAAAATACACTATAGCGTATACTCTGCATCAGAGGGCATATTTGCAGCACCTATTGAAAGTAATACAGAAGATATGGTTCTCATACCTTTCAGCAATTTTTACGAGTTTAGAGAAATTAATGATGAAAGCGGAAAAACTGTAACACTTGATAAACTGGAAGCAGGCAAAGACTACGAAGTAATAATTACAAACCTCTCTGGGCTTTATCGATATAAAATAAAAGACGTTATAAGGGTAACGGGCTTTTTTAATACACTGCCAAAAATTCAGTTTTTGTACCGCATAAACCAGCTTATAAATATAGCCGGAGAAAAAACAAATGATGATGTAATGAATACCGTTATGGCTCTTTCTGCAAAAGACCTTAAACTTGATATGACAGAATATAGCGTATACGCCGATACAACATCATCACCAGGCAGATATATAGTATTTCTTGAAGGAAAATCAATAGACGGTAATACTAAAGACGTAAAAAAAGCTCAGGAAGTAATAGAAAAATACCTTTGTAAATTTAACCACTCATATGAGGATAAAATAGTAAATAAAAAATTAAGCCATTTAAAGGTGTGCTTCCTTAGAGAAAAATCTTATGCCGTGTATCGTGAGCTTATGGCAGCTAAAGGCGTATCACCAAACCAGCTTAAGCCTGTAAGAGTTATAGATAATGAATTTAGAGAAAACTTCTTTTTCTCAATGGAAGAAAAATTATAAAAAAACGGAGCATTTGCTCCATTGAGGGTGTCGAAAAAATCGACACCCTTTCGTCAAAGGCTCATTTCATTCAAGCCTTTGACGAGTAGATATAAGTATAAAACAGGAGTTCCATCGGCTAAAAAGCCTTAAAACTCCTGTTTTTCCTCGTCGGAAATGAATTCCGACTGCGGATTCCAGTCGGGAAACTCTTCGTTTCCCAATCCCTTCCGCATTCTTGGAATAAATATAAAATACCATTCTTTGATAGTCTGATCGAAGCATTTGCTTCGGTTTTATAGTTCAAATCTTTCTCTTGCTTTTTTAACAGTGCCAAAATTCTTCTGCCTGTAATTTACAATATATCCTGTTAAACTGCTGCCTTTTTCAGATGATACCTTTATAAGACTTTCAATGTCCTTTTCAAAAAGTAAATTGCTGTCACCCATAAATGTTATTTTTTTCATATCATTATTTTCTATGGCACATTTTGCTATTTCAAATGAGTTTTCTTTAATAAAGCTTTCGTATACGTATTTCTGACTTTCGCTTATTTCAAACTTACCCATAAGCCTGAAAAAAGCCATGTTTTCTTTCATTTTGTTATCAGCAAAATTAAACATATGGTCATACTTATGCCATAAAAAGCCTTTTTCTCCTATTAAATCAATAAATTCAAAGCCTTTTTCAATAAAAGGAATGTATATTTCTTCTGTTTCAGAATGAAGCTTTATACCCTCCATTTTTACACACTGATAAAATGAGTCCATACTTAAATTTTTAGACCCTATGCCAACAGATACATATTTTATGTTACGGCATATTTCAAATACCCTGCCTTTAAATATAATGTCAGCATTACCAAAGTCTATTTCTTCCATGGCATCGCATACGGCAAATGCAGACTCACCAACTTCTTTTACAGTAGGCGGTATTAAAATTTTTTCTACACCTGTGCATCTTGAAAAAGCAAAAGACTCTATTTTTTCAACGCCAAAAGGAATCTCAATATATTTAATACTTCGGCATTTTCCAAAAAGCCAGCTGCTTATGGTCTTAATGCCCTTTGGAAGAACAGCACTTTTAAGCCCTGCACAGCCTAAAAAAGCACCCTCATTAATTTCCTCAACGCTATCTGGAATAACTACGCTTTCAAGGCTTTTGCATTCACGAAATGCCCAAGTGCCTATTTTTTTAATGCCGTAATTAAAACGCACCTCTTTAAGCTTGCTGCAAGCCTCAAAACAT
>CALWHO010000142.1 GCA_944380405.1 uncultured Lachnospiraceae bacterium | reverse complement strand
AAAATTATTCTTCTGTATATTCCTGTTCTTCTTCAGCTTCATCATTATCTAAAACTTCAAAGTTTTCATCTATGAAGCCAATTTCTTCTGCCTTGCTTTCGCTCTTAATGTCAATTCTCCAGCCAGTAAGTTTTGCAGAAAGTCTTGCATTCTGACCTTCCTTACCAATAGCAAGTGAAAGCTGATGGTCTGGTACAACTATTTTTGCACTCTGTGTTTCTTCGTCTATAGCAACAGCTACAACCTTTGATGGGCTAAGAGCAGCAGCTATAAATTCCTTAGGGTCTTCGCTCCATTTAATGATGTCTATTTTTTCACCGTTAAGCTCGCTAACTATTACATTTACTCTGTAACCGTTCTGACCTACGCAAGCACCTACTTCGTCTACGTTAGGGTCTTTTGAATATACGGCAATTTTTGTTCTTGAGCCAGCTTCTCTTGCTATGCTCTTAATTTCAACAACACCGTCATGTACTTCTGGAACTTCCTGTTCAAAAAGACGTTTTACAAGCTCTGGATGAGTTCTTGAAACATAAATCTGAGGGCCTTTTGTAGTCTGTCTTACTTCAAGAACATATACTTTAATTCTGTCCTGGAAGTTATATTCTTCACCTGGAATCTGTTCACTTGGAGCAAGTATAGCATCAATTTTGCCAAGCTGTATAATTACATTTTTCTTTTCTTTTCTCTGAACTATACCTGTTACAATGTCTTTTTCTTTTGTAATGTACTGGTTATAGAGAATTTCTCTTTCTGCTTCTCTGAACTTCTGAACAACAACCTGTTTTGCTGTCTGAGCAGAAATTCTGCCGAAGTTTTTAGGTGTTACAACCTCGTTGAAGATGTCTCCAACCTTGTAGTTTGGGTTAAGTATTCTTGCTTCTGCAATAGAAAGCTGAAGAGCTGGATCAGTTACTTCTTCAACTATTTCTTTCTGTGCGTAAACAGCAACTTCGCCAGTTTCTCTGTCTATTTCAACCTTTATATTGCTTGATGTACCGAAATTCTTTTTGCAGGCTGTAACAAGTGAAGTTTCAATAGCCTCAAATATAATTTCCTTATCTATACCTTTTTCTTTTTCGATGATGTTTAATGCCTCAATAAATTCGGCCTTATCCATTTTTTCTGCACTCCTTTACTTAAAATATTACTGCAAGTCTTATTACTGCTATATCTTTTCTGTCAAAAGATAATTTTTCGCCACCTTCTGTCTCAATTGTAACAATATTATTTTCAAGACCCATAAGAGTTCCCTGAAATTCTTTTTCTTTTGTGCCTTCCATAGCCTTGTAAAGCTTAACATCTACAACAGAACCATTGTATCTTACAAAGTCCTTATCTTTTTTAAGGTGTCTATCAAGACCTGGTGAGCTTACTTCCAAAATATACGCCTGCTCAATAAAGTCTTTTTCATCAAGTATTTTTTCAATTCTTCTGCTGGCAGCTTCACAGTCGTTTATGCCTATGCCGCCTTCTTTATCAAGATAAAATCTAAGATACCAGTTCTGACCTTCTTTTACAAACTCAATGTCTACAACTTCAAGGCCCATTTCTTCCACAACAGGTGTTATTAATTCTTCTACCCTGCTTTCAGTATTGTTTACCTTAGCCACTGTATCATTCCTTTCTAATAATTTGAAAATTTCATATACCGTACGAAAAAGAGTGAGTTTTTCAACTCACTCTTTCTTAGCAACTTTTAATTTCAACTTATATAAGTATATCACTACTCACATTTTTTTGCAATAGCAAAATCCAAAATGTTTTTCACCTGTGTACATTATCTGAATATGATTTCGCTTCTCTTTGGACCATTTGAAACTATTGTAATAGGGAAACCGATTTCCTTTTCAATAAATTCAATGTAGTTTCTTGCGTTTTCTGGAAGGTCTTCGTATTTTGTAATGCCTCTAATGTCGCACTTCCAACCTGGAAGAACTTTAAGAACAGGTTTTGCTTTTTCAAGAACAGGTGTTACAGGGAACTCTTTTGTTTCCTTGCCATCTATTTCATAAGCAACACATACTGGAATTTCGTCAAGGTAGCTAAGGGCATCAATTACTGTGAAAGCAACATCTGTTGTACCCTGAAGCATACAGCCGTAACGAGTAGCCACACAGTCGAACCAGCCCATTCTTCTTGGTCTGCCTGTTGTAGCACCAAATTCGCCGCCATCGCCGCCTCTAAGTCTTAATTCCTGAGCTTCGTCACCGAAAATTTCGCTTACGAAGGCACCAGCGCCTACTGCTGATGAATAAGCCTTAACAACTGTGTAAACCTTCTTAATTTCGTATGGAGGAATACCAGCACCAACTGTTGCAAAACCTGCAAGTGTTGAAGAAGATGTTGTCATAGGGAAAATACCGTGGTCTGGGTCTTTAAGAGCACCAAGCTGACCTTCAAGAAGAATTTCCTTACCTTCTTTAATAGCTTTGTTAAGGTATTCTGTTGTATTAATAACATAAGGTGCAACAGCATCTCTGTACTGAATTACTTCGTCAAATATAGCCTGTGGGTCAAGAAGAGGCTTGTGGTATAAATGCTCAAGAAGAACATTTTTAATTTCACAAGCTGCCTTAATTCTTTCCATAAGAACATCTTCATGGAAAAGATGACAAATCTGGATACCTGTTTTTGCATATTTATCTGAATAGAAAGGAGCTATGCCTGACTTTGTTGAACCGAAAGACTTTTCGCTAAGTCTTGCTTCTTCATATGTGTCAAACATAATGTGGTAAGGCATCATAAGCTCAACTCTGTCGGAAATAAGAATTTTAGGCTCTTTAATACCGCTTTCTTTGATGTATTCAAGTTCTTTAATAAAGTAAGGTACATTAAAAGCCACACCTGTGCCAATAATGTTTACTGTGTTTTCATTAAAAACACCTGATGGCATCTGGTGAAGAGCAAACTTGCCGTAATCATTTATAATTGTATGACCTGCATTGCTTCCGCCCTGAAAACGAATAACAATATCTGCCTTTTCAGCAAGCATATCTGTAATTTTGCCTTTACCTTCATCGCCCCAACAAGCGCCAACAATAGCTTTTACCATAAAATATCACTCCTATAAATATTAAAAAGTAGATAAAAAATCGTATTACTTACTAATTATACAGTATAGTTTGATATAAGTAAAATAAATACTTTTTATATTCAACATAAGCCTCCATTATTTCAATTATTATCCAAAAATAAAAAAACAGCAGATATTATTATCTGCCGTTTTTTACTTATAAAAGGGGGATTATTTTAAAATATCAGCTACAACGTCATTAGGGATAACAAATTCAGGACTGCCCTGTGCACCTGCTGCAACTTCGTATTCGTCGAAGCAAATTACAATGTTTCCGTCATTATTGATGTAGAATTTAGGATTATCGCCTATAGTTTCAAAACCGCCTGTTGGGATATCATCGCCAATAAAGAACATTCCGCCTTCTTCAGCATTTAATCTTTCCATTTCTGAAAGTATATATTTGTCTATAGGTGTTTTATAGTCTGCTCCATCTTTGAAAAGGCTATTAAATTCTATAAGCTCGCCTGTTTTTTTATTGATGTTGTAGAATGTATGTCTTTCATAGCCAGAAGCTTTTACTTCAAAAAGATAAACATCAAGGGCAAGTATGTCTTCGTTGTCTGTTTTAACAGTGTAGTTATATTCTAATCCTTGATGGAAGTTGCCTTCGCCTGCTGTTTCTTCCATTTCTTTTATTGTGCTTTCAAAAGCTGCTATAACCTGCTGTGCATTTTCTTCAAATTCTGCATTAAGTTTATCTTCAAGTTCTTTGTCCAAAAGTCCTTCGATTTTAGGAGTTACTACTTCTGCCTGATAATTTCCTCCGTCTACCTCGTATTTATTAAGTGTAAGAACTTTTACAATAGAGTCAACAACTGGTATTTTGCTCATAGCGTAAGCAAAGTCAGGACTTACATTAAGACTTACTGTAATAACACCAAAACATGCTGCAACACCCATTAATTTTTTAATATTTGATGATTTTCTCTTTTCGTTTTTCATAGTATTCGCCAACCTCTCTTTTAATTTGTCATCTGCCTTGATGCTGTAGTATTCTTCTTTGAGTTTATCTAAATTATTATTCATAACGCTACCTCCTATATTTCCCCTCTAAGCATTTTAAGAGCCTTATAAAGTCTTGTTTTAACCGTGTTTTCATTTAGATCAAGCACGCTTGCCACTTCTTGAATAGTCATATTCTCAAAAAACCTAAGAACTATTATGGATTTATATTTTGGGTCGAGCTTTTCTATAAGCTCGTTAAAATTCAAATTAGAATAGTCGTCTGTTACAGAATCAAGGTTTTCCATATCTTCATACTCAAGATAAACTATCTTTTGCCTGCTTTTAATATGTGTTAAAGCAGTATTTGCAATTATTCTGTAAAACCATGGTTTAATTTTTTCTGGATCCCTAAGGGAGTTTATACTACGCAAAGCTTTAACTACGCTTTCATTTAAAATATCTTCTGCATCTTCTTTATTTTTTGCATATGTATAAGCGAATCTGTAAGCCGCATCAATGTTTTCGTTAATATAATTTTCAAACAAGCTTGTTTTTTTCATTTTCTTACCTCCTTCTGTAAGCTAAGACCAATGAGTGTAAAAAAAAGTTTTAAAAAAATAAAATTTTTTTAGCTTGCCAAAATAATTATATATTCCTGCCTTAAAAAAGCAATAAAAAAGGCTGCTTTAGGGCAGCCTTTTTTTTAAGGTGTCAAAGGCTCATTTCATTCAAGCCTTTGACGAAAGTATATCTTAATTAATATTAACTTCTATTTTTTCTTCTTTTTCAGCCTCAAACATGCTTGTAAAGTTGGCAGACATCCAAACCTCATCATATTGGTATCCCATAAGTTTTGTTCCTGTTACATAGGCATTTTCTTCATCTTTCACATAAGTTGTTGTATACCAGCTTCTAATGTCATAAATATTACCGTCGGAATCTTTATAGTTGCTGCCAAAAAGCTGATATGTTGAATTACTATCATCATCTCGTATTGTTTTAAACTCTATAATCCAGCCAGTTTCTGTTTTCTCAGCATTATAAACTGTTGTATTTTCAGGGATATTTTCTGCCTTTTTGTTTTTAAGGTCTACATAAATATATTCCTTATCCTTGTCAAGGAATGTGCCTCCTGTAACATATATAGTAAGTGAAGAAGCATCATAAAAGTATGGGCTTTCAGCTCTGTAACAGTTCATCATTGGCGTATCAAGGCTTCCTGTGGCAGTAATGCCGTTTTTAATTGTGTCTATTGTTTTGCCTTTATCAGTCTTAACATAAAACTTAAGTGACTTAAGCCATTTTGTGTTTTCTTCATCAGCAGAAATATTAACACGCATATTTGAAGGATAAATCTCAACTGTATCAACAGTAAATTTCTGTCCGTCTAAAACAAAGCTTTTGTTTACGTCAACAGTTTTTCCTACTTCTGTATACTCTGAACCAACATTAATTTCAAACTCAAATTCTGCTATATAGTCTATATCCTCTCCTTCAGTTAAATCAGAAAAATCATAAATATCATCTTTCATATTTTCTTCGGCTATTGGCTCCATTGTTTCAAAAGATGTTCTTTCTTCATAAACCATAAGCTTTAAATTAAAGCTTTCAGGTATTTCACCTGTAACAAAGTCTATTGTGACACTGTTTATTTCGCCGTTTTCAACTGCGAAATCGTTTACGCCGTATGAAAAACCGCCCTCATATTCATCGTCAACTTTTATTCTTATGTCAGGCAGAAGTGTATTTTCGTAAACTTCAGAATCAAGCCTGAAAAATATAGTTACCTGTTTTTTGTCGGCTATATAGTAATCTAAATTAGCAGTAACACCGTTTTTTTCATCCATTAAACCAAGCTTTTCATAATATTCATTTTCAATGGCTTTTTCAAGTGATGGTGAAAACGTAACAGCCTTTGCCAAATCCTTTATAAGAGGTATTTTTGAAAAGGCATAAGCCGCAGGAGCACTGAAATTTGCAAGAAGCACAAAGCATACAAATATAGTTGCTGCTGATATGGCAGGAGAAAATATATATTTTCGTCTTTTAAGTCTTTTTTCTGCTTTTAAAACAGTATCTTCAATATTTACGTCTTCTTTGTTGAATTCATTTAATAACTCATCAAACTCATATTTTCTGTTCATACCTCTTCCTCCTTTCCTAAGTCCAGACGAAGTAAATCAAGGGCTTTTCTTTGTTTTGTTGAAACTGTTCCAACGGGCATTTGAAGTATATTAGAAGTTTCGTCTAATG
>CALWHO010000141.1 GCA_944380405.1 uncultured Lachnospiraceae bacterium | reverse complement strand
GTAAAACAGGAGCTTGTTGAATACGGCATACTTACAGAAGACTGGGGCGGTGAAACTATTTGCGTACCTGTTTCAGCAGTTAAAAAAGAAGGTATAGATACACTTCTTGAAATGATTATACTTTCAGCTGAAATGAAAGAGCTTAAGGCTAACCCTAACAAGAAAGCAAGAGGTACTATTATCGAAGCTAAGCTTGATAAAGGCCGTGGCTCTGTAGCAACTGTACTTGTTCAGGACGGTACTCTTTCTGTTGGTGACCCTATTGTTGCTGGCTGTGCATACGGTAAAATCAGAGCAATGATGGACGACAAGGGCAGAAGAGTTAAAAAAGCTGGCCCATCTACACCTGTTGAGATACTTGGTCTTTCAGAAGTACCATCAGCTGGTGACAGCTTCTATGTTGCTGAAAACGAAAAACAGGCAAGACAGGTTGCTGAAAGCGTAATTGCTAAGAGCAGAACAGAAATGATTAAAAATACACCACAGAAGGTTTCTCTTGATGACCTCTTTACACAAATTCAGAGTGGTAACGTTAAAGAACTTGGCATAGTTGTTAAGGCAGACGTTCAGGGTTCTGTTGAGGCTGTTCGTCAGTCACTTGAAAAACTTTCAAATGACGAAGTACGAGTAAGAATAATTCACGGCGGTGTTGGTACAATAACAGAGTCAGACGTTATGCTTGCCAGTGCATCAAATGCAATTATAATCGGCTTTAACGTACGTCCAGAGCCAGCTGCAAAGGTATTTGCTGATGCAGAAAAAGTAGACGTTCGTCTTTACAGAGTAATTTACAGCGCTATTGAAGATATTTCTGCTGCTATGAAAGGTCTTCTTGACCCTGTATATGAAGAAAAAGTTATCGGTCATGCAGAAGTACGTCAGCTTTTCAAGGCTTCAGGAGTTGGTACTATTGCAGGTAGCTATATAACAGACGGTAAGTTTGTAAGAAACTGCCTTGCAAGAATTATCCGTGACGGCATAGTTGTTTATGATGGAGAACTTGAAAGCCTTAAGAGATTTAAAGACGACGTTAAAGAAGTTGCAACAGGATACGAATGCGGTCTTGTATTTAAGAAATTTAACGACATTAAAGAAGGCGATGTAGTTGAAGGCTACATCATGCAGGAAGTACCGAGGTAAATAATATATGAGAAAAGTTAACACAAGAATGATACGTATTAATGACGAAATACAGCGTGAGGCTGCTAACATTATACGTTCAGAAGTTAAAGACCCAAGAATAGGCACACTTACAAGCGTTGTTAAGGTTGAAACAACAAGCGACCTTAAATACTGCAAAATATTTGTTTCAGTTCTTGGTAATGACGAAGAAAAGCAGGAAGTAATGAAAGGTCTTAAAAATGCAGCAGGCTTTATAAGACACCTTCTTGCAGAAAGAATTAATTTAAGAAACACACCAGAATTAACATTTAAGCTTGATGATTCTCTTGAGTATGCCATTAAAATGGATAAACTTATTAAAGAGATTTCAAAAGAAAGCAGTGAGGACTAATGTCAACATTTAACGAAATACGAACACTAATAGAAATGAGCGATGTAATTGCCATATCAGGCCACACAAGTCCTGATGGTGACGCCATAGGATCATGCTGTGCTCTTGCTATGGCTTTAAAAGAACTGGGTAAGGAAACAGCAGTTATAATTGATGAATTTCCAGATGTGTTTCATATAATTCCAACGGGAGGGCTTTTATATCATAGCCTTCCTGAGGGCTTTGCCCCTGACCTTTATATTGCCCTTGACTGTGGCGATATTGAAAGACTGGGCAAAAATAAAGAGCTTTTTTCTCAGGTGCCTAACACAATTAATATTGACCACCACAGAAGCAATACAGAGTTTGGAAAGCTTAATTATGTTGACGAAGACGCATCTTCAACAAGCGAAATAGTGTTTAAGCTTCTTTATGGCTATGCGCCTTTTAATAATGACATAGCATCTGCTCTTTACACAGGAATTATATACGACACAGGAGGTTTCAGACATTCTTCAACAACACCTGCCACAATGGCAATAGCTGCCGAGCTTATGGAGTATGATTTTAACTTCAGCGACATATACAACAAAGTTTTCTTTACAAGAAAAATAGGCGAAGCAAAGGCTCTTGGCTTAGCTATGGAAAGACTTGAAACATGCCTTAATGGAAAAGGCGTTTATACCTACATTACACTTGAGGATATGAAGCGTCTTGGTGTTGGAAGTGATGACCTTCACGAAATAACAGGTTTTATAAAGGGTATAGAAGGCTGTGAAGTTTCTGCCTTTGTATACGAAAAAACACCTGATGCATTTAAAGTAAGCATGAGAAGTGATGAAAGTTTTGATGTTTGCAAGATTTGTGGTGCTTTTGGCGGTGGCGGACATATAAGAGCTGCTGGCTGCACAGTTGAAGGAAATCCAATGGATATAGTTGAAAAAGTATTTAAAGAGGCTGAAAAACAGCTTTAATATATAGGTGGAGGTTTTCCTTTGGACGGTATAGTTAATATTTATAAAGAAAAAGGGTTTACTTCCCATGATGTTGTTGCCGTAGTACGAAAAACATTAAACATTAAAAAAGTTGGACACACAGGAACACTTGACCCTGATGCAACAGGCGTTCTTCCTGTATGTGTAGGAAAGGCAACAAAGCTTGCTGATTATATTATGGCTTCTGAAAAGACATACATAGCAGAGCTTACACTTGGTTTAAAAACAACTACGGACGATATAACAGGCGAAGTTTTGGAAGAAAAAGAAGTTGATTTTGACAAAGAAAAAATCACTTCTGCTGTTATGAGTTTTGTAGGCGAGCAGGAGCAGGTTCCGCCTATGTATTCCGCCATAAAGGTAAATGGCAAGAAACTTTATGAACTGGCAAGAGAGGGCAAAGAAATAGAGCGTAAGGCAAGAAAAATAAATATTTTTTCTATTAATATTATTTCTTTTGACATGCCAAACAAAATAGTTATGGAAGTTAACTGCTCAAAAGGCACTTATATAAGAAGCCTTTGTGCAGACATTGGCGAAAAACTAGGCTGTGGCGGCTGCATGAGTAGTCTTGAAAGAACAAGAAGCGGTTCTTTTACAAAAGAAGAGAGTATAACTCTTGATGAGCTTAAAAGCCTTGTTGAAAATGGTCAGGAAGAAAAAGTTTTTATGTCAATGGAAAAAGCCGTTGAAAAATACAAGAAAATAGTTGTATCATTAAAGGCGGAGAAACTTCTTTATAACGGAGCAAAAATATACGAATATTTCTACAAAAATGAGGAAAATGCGGCAGAGGGTGAAACTGTAGCCGTATATGACAGCAAGAATAATATTGCAGGGCTTTACAAAGTAGTTTTTGATGAAGAAAAACAGAAAATGTGCGTAAAGCCTGTTACAATACTTTTGTAATGAAAGGGCACATGAATATGGAATATATTACAGATGGAAAAATTGAACAGTCTGTGCCTACAGCAGTGACTTTAGGAAATTTTGATGGGCTTCATATGGGGCACAGGTCACTTATAAGCATAATGAAAAGTAAGGCTGAGGAAAATAACCTTAAATCAATTGTATTTTCATTTTTTCCACATCCTATGTTTCTTTTTGACAGCAAGGACAAGACAAAAGCACTTATATTAAGCAGAGAAGAAAAAAGACAGACAGTTGAAAGTATTGGCGTTGACTGTTACGTTGAATATCCATTTACAAGTGAGTTTTCTTCTATGGAGCCAGAGGATTTTGCAAGAAAGCTTATATTTGAGGACTTAAAATGCAAAGTTCTTGTAGTTGGGTTTAATTATCACTTTGGTAAAATGGCAAAGGGTGATGCTGCTCTTCTTAAAGAAATAGGAAAAGAATACGGGGCAGAGGTTATATGTGTGCCTTCTGTTAATTTCTTAGATGAAAGAGTAAGCAGCACAAGAATAAGAAAAGCTCTTATGGAGGCAGATATAAGCCTTGCCAATACTCTTTTAACAGTGCCTTACTGGGCTTATGGCGAAGTTACCCATGGCAACAGAATAGGCCATGAAATAGGCTTTCCTACAATGAATATAGATGCTGATGACAAAAAGCTTTTTCCTCCAAATGGAGTATATGCCACAAGAATACTTGTTGATGGAAAAATGTACAGCTCAGTTACAAATGTAGGTATGGCTCCTACTGTAAACGGAAAGAAAAAAAGAGTAGAAACCCATGCTTTTGATTTTGATATGGATGTTTATGGTAAATTTGTTACTGTTTATTTCTTTAAGTTTTTAAGACCAGAGCAGAAGTTTGGTTCTGTAGATGAGCTTAAAAACAGGCTTTTTAGTGATGCAGAAGATGCAAAGCAGTATTTTTTATCAGAAGATTTTAAAATCTGGAAAGAAAAATACTGATTAATATAAATTGTGCTTGAAAAGTATATACCCTTATGGTAAAATCAAATAGTTGTAAACCGCTGCTCAGTTTTAGGATTCTCCAATCCATCACTTAGCTTGCGGGGTTATAAATAATAATTATATTTAAATGGAGGAAATTTAAAATGACAATCAACAAACAGGAAATTATCGAAAAATACGGCAGAAGTGCCTCTGACACAGGTTCACCAGAAGTTCAGATCGCTCTTTTAACAGCAAGAATTTCTTCTCTTACAGAGCACCTTAAATCACACCAGAAAGACCACCACTCAAGAAGAGGTCTTCTTAAAATGGTAGGTCAGAGAAGAGGTCTTCTTAACTACCTTAAAAACAAAGACATCAACAAATATCGTGAACTTATCAACGAACTTGGCTTAAGAAAGTAATTATTGAAAATAACAGAGAGGGTATATTGTATCCTCTCTGTTGTTATATAAAAAAAGAGACATAACACTATAGGTTTCCAGTTGTGTTTGTAAATTGGTTTTTGCAGATAAAACTGAAGATCTATGGTGTTAAAAGGTAAGAAAAATACAAAGGAGAGTTTATATGTACAGAACTTACTCAACACAAGTAGCAGGACGTGAATTATCAGTAGATATCGGAAGAGTTGCAGAGCTTGCAAATGGTGCAGCTTTAGTACACTATGGTGATACAGTTGTTCTTGTAACAGCAACTGCTTCAGATAAACCAAGAGACGGAATTGATTTCTTCCCTCTTAGCATTGACTATGAAGAAAGACTTTACTCAGTTGGTAAAATACCTGGTGGCTTTATTAAAAGAGAAGGCAGACCAAGTGAACATGCTATACTTACATCAAGATGTATCGATAGACCAATAAGACCACTTTTCCCAAAGGATTACAGAAACGACGTTGCAGTTGTAGCTACAGTTCTTTCTGTTGATCAGGACTGTCAGCCGGAAATAGCTGCTCTTTGGGGTGCTTCAATTGCACTTTCAATTTCAGATATTCCTTTTACAGATCCAGTTGGTTCAGTTAACATCGGTCTTGTAAATGGCGAACTTATTGTAAACCCAGATGCAGCTCAGAGAGATGTAAGTGACCTTGCTCTTACAGTTGTATCTAAAAAAGACAAGGTAATGATGATTGAAGCAGGTGCTAACGAAGTGCCTAACGACTTAATGATGAAGGCTATTCGTCTTGCTCATGAAGAAAACGTAAAGATTGTTGAATTTATAGATACAATCGTTGCTGCAGAAGGTAAAGAAAAACAGAAATACGAAGAAATTACAATTAACGAAGACGCATATAACCTTGTTAAAGACTATATTACAGATGCTCGTATGGAAGAGGCTGTATTTACAGACAAAAAACAGGACAGAGATGCAAAAATTACTGCTATTGAAGACGAAGTTAAGCTTGCCCTTAGTGAACAGGTTCAGTTTATACTTGGCGAAGATGCAGATGCCCATGCCGCAATAGACGAAATTATATATAAATTTGAAAAAATGACTGTAAGACGTATGATTTTAAGAGATCACAAACGTCCAGACGGCAGAGGCATTGAAGAAATTAGACCTCTTGCAGCAGAAGTTGACATTCTTCCAAGAACTCATGGTTCAGCTCTTTTCTCAAGAGGACAGACACAGTCACTTACTGTTACAACTCTTGGTGCAATGGCTGAAGTACAGAAACTTGACGGTCTTGATGAATCAGAAGTTTCAAAAAGATATATTCACCACTACAATATGCCAGGCTTTACAACAGGTGAAGCTAAAACTTCAAGAGGTCCAGGCAGACGTGAAATTGGTCACGGCGCTCTTGCAGAAAGAGCTCTTGTGCCTGTAATCCCAAGTGAAGAAGAATTCCCATATGCAATAAGAGTTGTATCAGATATTATGAGTTCAAACGGTTCAACAAGCCAGGCAAGTATATGCGGTTCAACACTTTCACTTATGGCTGCCGGTGTACCTATTAAGGCTCCTGTTGCTGGTATTTCAGTAGGTCTTGTAACAGGCGATAATGATGATGACTTTATTATGATGACAGACATTCAGGGTCTTGAAGACTTCTTTGGCGATATGGACTTTAAGGTGGCTGGTACTCATGCAGGTATCACAGCTATCCAGATGGACATGAAGATTAAAGGTCTTACATTTAAGATGATAGAGCAGGCTCTTGACCAGACAAAACGTGCAAGAGATTACATTATTGACGAAGTAATGCTTAAGGCTATTGCAGAGCCAAGAAAAGAGCTTTCAAAATATGCTCCTAAGATATTTACTCTTACAATTGATGTTGATAAGATTGCAGAGCTTATTGGTCCAAGAGGAAAGACAATTAAGAAGATTATTGAAGAAACAGGCTGCTCAATTGATACAGAAGACGACGGAAAGGTATACGTTAAGGGCGAAGATACAGCTATGATGCAGAAGGCTGTAGATAAGATTAAAGCCATTACTATGGAGCCTGAAGTTGGTTGTGTATATGAAGGAAAAGTAACAAGACTTATGGCATTTGGTGCTTTTGTTGAAATTGCTCCTGGTAAAGAAGGTCTTGTTCATATTTCAAAAATTTCAAAAGAAAGAGTAAATAAAGTTGAAGATGTACTTGCTGTAGGCGATGAAGTAACAGTTAAGCTTATGGAAATTGACCAGCAGGGCAGACTTAATCTTTCAATTAAAGATGCTGTAAAGGAATAAAAAGCACAGTCCTTTAATATCTATTGAATTTTGTGTTAAAATCCCCTTTTGTTTCATTTGCAGATAAAATCTGTTTTTAAACGAAGGGGATTTTTTATGTTTAAATTATAAATAATATTTAAAATGCAAATAATTAAAAAAGGAGGTGCGTGAATGGCAGAAATTAAATATCTTTCAAATGGAATGAGAGTTGTTTTGGAAAAGATACCGTATGTAAGAAGTATATCATTTGGTATTTGGGTAAATAACGGCTCTGTAAACGAAAGTAAAGAGGAAAACGGCGTATCTCATTTTATTGAGCACATGATGTTTAAAGGCACAAAAAAACGCAGTGCCAGAGATATTGCAGAAGAAATGGACGAGGTTGGCGGTCAGATAAATGCCTACACAACAAAAGAATATACATGCTATCACACAAGAACCCTTGATAAACATTTTGACATAGCTCTTGATGTATTAAGCGATATGTTTTTAAATTCACGTTTCAGTGAAGACGATGTAAACAGAGAGCGAAACGTAATTATAGAAGAAATAAACATGTACGATGATGCTCCGGAAGAGCTTGTACATGATATTATGCAGGCTAATGTGTGGAAAGATAACTCCATTGGCATGCCTATACTTGGCACAGAAGAAACTATTTCTAAATTTGACGGAAAGTTTATAAAATATTATTTTGATAAACACTATAGACCTGATAATACAGTTATTTCTGTTGTTGGGTATTTTGAAGAAGACCAAATGCTTCAAAAGCTTGAAAAAGCATTTGGTTTTTGGAAAAAAGAAGCTGTTAAAGAAAATAAAGACAAAGAAATTAAATATTACAAAACAGTTGTTGCCAAAAAGAAGGACACAGAGCAGCTTCATTTATGTCTTGCTTTTCCTTCTGTAGAAAGGGATAATCCTCAAAAGTACGCATATACTGTTTTTAATACTGTATTTGGCGGAGGAATGAGCAGTCTTCTTTTCCAGAAAATACGAGAAGAAAACGGCCTTACTTATTCTGTATATAGCTACATGTCTTCTTATAATGACTGTGGTCTTTTTATGATATATGCAGCTATGAATCCAAACCAGACAGAAAAGGTTTTACGCCTTATATATGAAGAAATAGAACTTCTTAAAAAAGAAAATATTTCTGAAAAAATGCTTGAAAAAACAAAAACTCAAGTTTTAAGTAATTACCTTATAAGTGGTGAAAGCACCATAAACAAAATGACTTCAAACGGTGGTTCTGTGCTTATTAGGGACAGAATTGTTACACAAGATGAGATTATATCAGGCGTTGAAAACATAACTACTGATGATATAAAAAATATAATAGGCGATGTTTTTGATTACAAAAATATGAGCCTTACAGCAGCGGGAAATACTGCCGGTATAAATTTTGAGGAGCTTGTAAATAATATTTTCATATAAAATCATAAAGAGGTGTTTTATATGAAATTACGAGATTATTTTGCTCTTACTCTTGTAATTGTGGGAGCCATAAACTGGGGTCTTATAGGATTTTTCAATTTTGACCTTGTAAGTGCAATTTTCGGCGTAAATTTAAGAGCCGTTTCAAGAATTGTATTTGCCCTTGTAGGTCTTGCCGGTCTTTACTGCTTAAGCCTTTACGGACATCTTGATGAGCATGAAAGCGAAAGTGAAAATGTATATCATGCTGCAGACAAAATGAAATAATTAAGTTATGAATAGCTATTTATATTTAGTTGTATTCAGAATGTAGAAACCATATTTTTTAAAATTATATTTATTGCGGAAGGGTTTGGGGAACGACCAGTCAGTAAGTTTGCTAAAGCAAACTCCAGCCATAAATGGCTGTCCGCCTATCTTGGCGGTACCTTGTTCTCCAACTAAAATCCGCAGGAAAGCACCCGACGAACAAGGGCAGCATAGCTGTTTTGCGTAAGTAAAATGCCGACGGAATTTATTTCTGACGAGGAAAAGCAGGAGTTTCAAGGCTTTTTAGCCGATGGAACTCCTGCTTTATACTTATGTCTTCTCGACAAAGGCTTGAATGAAATGAGCCTTTGTCGAAAGGGTGTCGATTTTTTCGACACCCTCAATACAGCTATTTGTCTTTAGCTGTATTTTTTTAATGCATACTGTAAAAATATGTATAAATAATAAATTTGTACCCATTTGCCTAATTTTGTTATGTGTGATATAATTATCAAAGCTCATTTTTATAAATAATAATAGGTGGTGGAGATATGAAATTTTCAAAAATGAACGGCTGTGGAAATGACTATGTTTATATTAACTGTTTTGAAGAGAATGTTGAAAACCCAAGTGAACTGTCAATTAAAATGAGCAACAGAAATTTCGGCGTAGGCTCTGACGGAATTATACTTATCTGCCCTGATGATAAGGCGGATTTTAAAATGAGAATGTTTAATGCCGATGGCTCCGAAGCACAGATGTGCGGAAACGGCATAAGATGCGTTGGAAAATTTGTTTATGATAAAGGTCTTACAGACAAAGAAACTGTAAGTGTAAATACTCTTGCAGGTATAAAATACCTTGATTTTAATATAGAAGATGGAAAAGTTAAAACTGTAAAGGTTGATATGGGTGAGCCTATACTTGAGGCAGAAAAGATACCTGTATTATCAGAAAATTCACCTGTTATTGATAAAAAAATCATTTCAGCAGGCAAAGAATTTTTATTTACATGTGTTTCAATGGGTAACCCACATGCTGTTACATTTGTGGAAGATACAGATAATTTTGATGTTGAAAAATACGGCAGCCAAGTAGAGGTAAGCCCTGAATTTCCTGAAAGAACAAATACTGAGTTTATAGAGGTTATATCAAGAGACCATGTTAAAATGCGTGTTTGGGAAAGAGGCTCAGGAGAGACACTTGCATGTGGAACAGGCGCGTGTGCATCTGTTGTGGCAGGTGTTTTAAAAGGCATTTTAGACAGAAAAACAACTGTTGACCTTTTAGGCGGAACACTTTACATTGAATGGAACGAAAAAGATAACCATGTTTATATGACAGGACCAGCAGAATTTTCATTTGAGGGAACATGGCTTAAATAATATATAATCTGTTTATTTACTAAGGAGGAATTTAAAGTGGCAGATATTTATATTCAAAAGCTTATAGCCGACAGAATCGGCGGAAACAAATTCGGCAAGGACACTGTTCTTTACAAATTTGAAAAAATAAAAAGAGCAAGACGTGCAGCAGAGGCAGAACATCCTGATATGGCAATTATTGACCTTGGTGTTGGCGAGCCTGACGCAATGGCAGACGAAGGCGTAGTATCAACACTTGCTTATGAAGCTTCTCAGTGGGAAAACAGAGGCTATACAGATAATGGTCGTGCTCCTTTCCAGCAGGCAGCAGCTAAATATATGGAAACTGTATACGGCGTTGAAGGCATTAACCCTGAAACAGAAGTTCTTCATTCCATAGGCTCAAAGCCAGCTCTTGCTATGATGGCACAGGCTTTTATTAACCCTGGTGATGTTACACTTATGACAGTTCCAGGCTACCCAATTATAGGTACTATGACAAAATGGCTTGGCGGCGAAGTTTATGAGCTTCCTCTTCTTGAAAGCAATGGCTTCCTTCCTGACCTTGACAGTATACCAGAGGATATTTTACAGAGAGCTAAACTTCTCTACATAAACTATCCTAATAACCCAACAGGTGCATTTGCTACAGAAAAGTTTTTCAGAAAAGTTGTGCGTTTTGCTAAGAAAAACAAAATTGTTGTTGTTCAGGACGCAGCTTATGCAGCTCTTACATTTGACGGTACAAAGCCTTTAAGTTTCCTTAGCGTAAAGGGCGCTAAAGATGTAGGTGTTGAAATTCATTCACTTAGCAAGGCATTTAACATGACTGGCTGGAGAATGGCTTTTGTTGTTGGTAATCCACTTGTTGTTAAGGCATTTGGCGCTGTTAAAGACAACAACGATTCAGGACAGTTTAATGCTATTCAGCTTGCAGGTAAGTATGCCCTTGAGCATCCAGAAATTACAGAAGCTACAGCAGCTAAATACTCAAGAAGACACGACCTTCTTGTTGAAACACTTAAAAAACTTGGCTTTGACGCTAAAAAACCAAAGGCTTCATTCTATCTTTATGTTAAAATTCCAAAGGGCATAAAAAATGGTCCTAAGTTTAAAACAGCAGAAGATTTCAGCCAGTATCTTATAAGAGAAAAGCTTATTTCAACTGTACCTTGGGACGATGTTGAGCCTTATGTAAGAATGAGCGTTACATTCCTTGCTCTTGGTGAAAAAGAAGAAAAAGAAGTAATGGACGAAATTTACAGACGTTTAAGTGATGTAGAATTTATATTTTAATTAAAAAATTATCCCTCTGCCAAAAACAGGGGGATAATTGTGTCTTTGAAAGGAAGTGTAATTATGCCTAAAGAAACAATTCTCCATGAAGTGGAGGAGAAAGAAGAAAGAGTTGTTCTTGTAGCTGTTGATGCTGACAACAGTGACGACGATACAGAAAAATGCCTTGACGAATTGGAGGAGCTGGCTAAAACGGCAGGGGCTATTACTGTTGGACGTGTTGTGCAGAAAAGAGAAAGAATACATCCTGGGTTTTACGTTGGAACAGGAAAGCTTGAAGAAATTAAAACAATGATAAACGCCTTTGATGCCACAGGCATAATATGCGATGATGAGCTTTCACCTGCACAGATAAGAAATATGGAAGAAGCTCTTCAGACAAAAATAATGGATAGAACAATGGTTATACTTGATATTTTTGCTGCAAGAGCCACATCAAGAGAGGGTAAAATTCAAGTTGAACTGGCACAGCTTAAATACCGTCTTTCACGTCTTACGGGTATTGGTGCATCAATGAGCCGTCTTGGCGGCGGTATTGGTACAAGAGGCCCTGGTGAAAAGAAGCTGGAAACAGACAGACGATATATAAAAGAAAGAATTGCCGAGCTTAAAAGTGACCTTGAGGAAATTCGTACTCACAGAAGCCTTTTAAGAAGCAGAAGAGAACAGAAGGGCATGCCTGTTGTGTCACTTGTTGGCTATACAAACGCAGGTAAGTCAACAATATTAAACAGCCTTACAGATGCAGGCGTTCTTGAAGAGGACAAGCTTTTTGCTACTCTTGATACAACAACAAGAAATGTTACTCTTCCAGGCGGCAGCAATATTTATCTTACTGACACTGTTGGATTTATACAGAA
This sequence comes from uncultured Lachnospiraceae bacterium, assembly GCA_944380405.1. Lineage (GTDB taxonomy): Bacteria > Bacillota > Clostridia > Lachnospirales > Anaerotignaceae > HGM11808. Next base: position 1,122 of record CALWHO010000141.1, on the reverse strand, counting down.
ACTTTCTCATCACCTTGTTGAGGCATTTAAGGCAACACTTGAGGAGCTTAAGTTTGCTGATATACTTCTTCATGTTATAGACTCATCTGACCAAAACAGAGAAAAGCACATGGAGGTTGTATATTCAACACTTAAAGACCTTGGTTGCAGTGAAAAGCCTGTTATTACTGTGTTTAATAAAATGGATAAGGAAGTTGAGTTTCCTCTTCCAGAAGACAGAATTTGCACAGACAAAATAAGCATTTGTGCTAAAGACAGCGAAAGCCTTGAAAAGCTTCTTTTAAAAATAGAAGAGGTTTTAAAATCTTTCAGAAAATCAATGAAAGTTCTTATACCTTATTCAGAAGGGCATCTTCTTGCTGTTGTTCATGGAAAATGCGAAATTATTTCAGAAGAGCATACAGCAGATGGTACTTTAATAGAGGCATACATGAATGACGAAGCTATGGGCAGACTTGAAAAATACAAAGTTGAGTAACTTATAGCATATGGGTGATGCTTATGAAAAAAATACGAGCTTTAATAATATTTATTATAGTATTAGCAGTGCTTGCCTGTGGAATTAAGGTTATTTTAAATGCTACGGCTGAGTATCCAAAAACAGGTGAAGAAGTGACCTATACTGTAAATGATGTGGAAGGCTTTGAGCTTAAAATAGAGGATATTTCATGGTCATTTATAAAGGGATATTCTTTAGTATGGCAGGTAGATGCCTATTCTGATGAAGTCTATTATTTTGTTGAAGATATGTCAAGATTTGTCTATATTGAAAAAAACATAGACGGTAAATGGTATAAGCTTGTTTCAAATGCTGAATTTTTAGGAAGGAATACTTTTGCTCTGGGCGGTGAAGAAGGCTATGGCTTAGGCGGCAGTATTATTCAAAAATATGACGGCTATGGTACAAGGCTTGAAAATGGTACATATCGACTTGTACTTGAAATGGAGAATAAAAAGGGAAATAAGCATTATTTAGCAGAAGAATTTGAAATAGAGTAAAGAGGTGTTGACTAAGTCAACACCTCTTTCGTCAAAAGCTCATTTCATTCAAGCTTTTGACGAGCAGACAAAAGTATAAAGCAGGAGTTCCATCGGCTCAAAAGCCTTGAAACTCCTGCTTTT